>JANLFK010000005.1:316-261638 GCA_024655945.1 candidate division KSB1 bacterium | reverse complement strand
GCCCCAAAAGTTACGAATATCTCTCATGCCTTTCAAGTAGTTACCTCACGCATATCCTGCACAAATTCTGGAGAGGAGCTGCAAATGTCTTGCCTGTTCCCGTCGGACCCGAAAACAGGAACACGGCCAACGGGCCGTTGCCGACTTCGGCCTTCTTGCTGACCATATCTATCTCCCTGCTCAACATTTCGATGGCTTCATCTTGCCCCACCACTTCCATCGGGAGTGCGGACTCGATCCTGTTTGAGTCGAAAGGCTCTGATCTCCGGACGGAAACGCCATTCTGTTCTTCGATGACCGCAACAATATGCGCCCGTGACACAGTCGGCGGCCTCTTTGTGGGCCCGGCGCCATGGTTTGACAGTGATGAAACCTTGACGAGAACCGCCGCATTCTCTAAGAGGTCTATTGCTTGTTCCGGAAGTGCGCGTCCCCTGATGAACGTAACGGAGAGCTCAACGGCCGCGGGTACTATATCCTCCGCAGACACAACTTCCTGTATGCCTTCAATACCGTGGGCCCACGCCGAACAGATGTGAATCGCTTCTTCTTTGCTAGGTTCTTGACGTCTTATGATTTGGAAGCGTCGTAGCAAGGCGGCGTCACTATTGATGTAGTGCCCAAATTCGTCAACAGTTGTTTCGCGCATACATTGAAAACCCCCTCGCGACAAGGCCGGTTTCAGTAAGGCTGCAACGTCCATCGGGGCACTAGCCCCCGTGCCAGCTCCGGCTGCCAGATGGATTTCGTCGAGAAGCAGCACGACGTTAGGGATAGCGGTTGCCTCTTCGATGACGCGTTTGAGGCGCTGCGCCATGTCGCCTCGATATTGTATCCCTGCAACCGAATCGCTAACATTCATTTGGATGACCCGTAACGATTGAAGAAAACCAGGCACTTCACCTGCGGCAATCTTCTGTGGCAAGCCCTCGACTATTGCCGTCTTTCCGACTTCCGCCTCGCCGATAACTGGGACGTTTCGTTTTGTGGCTCTTTGCAGATGGCGAGCAAGCCCCGTCATCTCTTTCTTGCGTCCGATTACCCGTGGGAGGTGCCCCTCTCGCTCCAAGACGACCAGGTCGCGGCCCATCTCGTTCAGAAAAGGTGTTTTGCTTGCGTGGGGCCGGCTCTCACAAGGAATCGAAGCCGTAGACCTTAAGTTTACACGTAGTTCCCCGACAACAGTCGAGAACCTCTCTCCCCGTCCATCTCAAGACCAGCCGGTATCTGGTCCAGTAAGGCTTGCTGCAAATGTGAAAAGTTGACTATCCTGTATCTGCTTGCCACCACCAGCGTTGCAGCGTTCTGGAAAATGGCCCGAGATTCCTCGACGCGATGCAAGAAAGTGGGCTGGAAAACGTTTCCAGGCCGGCGCAGAAAAATGGTGTTTCCGGCGCATCGCGGTGATCCTGTCGTCCGGAAGTCCCACGACCCTACGGACCTCTTTGGAAATGGTCGCAATCTCGTCTATAGCGTCCCGCGGAAGTCCTAATGCCTCAGCATCTTGCAGGGAGCAGTCGTGGATGATATGCAGTATCGCCAAAAGGAAATGGACTGGCTCGACCCTGGAACTCCCAGACAACTGAGCTTCCCTGTTGGCTAGAGCCCAGGCCAACTCAACAGATGGATGAATTTGGATGCCCTTCACGGATCTCCTCGGTAACGATTCTCCATGGGGTAAACACAAATAACAACAGTCCGGTTCCTGAACCTGTCTTCCTGAGTATCATTGGGGTATGGCGGCTGACACTCCCCTGCACTTTGCAATTGAAACAGACTCATCGGAAGTCCAGGAGTGCGCAAGATGTGCTTTGCAACGGCAATAGCGCGGGCCATGCCCTACGCCGCATTGTCCTGATAGACCCAGCCCTTGGGTACCGGAATGTCGTCCGTGTGACCAACTACGCAAATAGAAATACTTGAGCCGTAAGGTTGCAGTTGCTTTCCTATTTGAGACAAAAGGGTCTTTGCTTCCGGCTTCAGGTGTGCCCCGGACAAGAACAATCCCTCGTGGAACAATACCACGAGTCTGTCTTGCTCGGTTTTGACGGTTGCACCCCCTATTTGAATTGAGATCTGCGGCACAGATCGGACATTCGTCACGATACTAGCTGTATCTTTTGGTTCATTGACACTCTTTGTCCATGCGACGTCCCCTATCAATGATTCGCGCAAATGGAGAATCTGGTCCCGAACGACAAACCCAACAAGAAAGACCGCGAGAATCGCAATCAATGCCCTGCCCATCGGCAGCAAGACACCTGCCCACCAAGGAGGACTTTGCATTTGTGCTATGCGCTTAAGCCCTGCGAGGTAGCAGTCGTTGTTGGGCTCGATCTCCAGCACTCGTTTCCAAAACGCCTCAGCCTCGGACAATCGTCCTTGCTGGGCGTAAATTCGAGCCAACAAGTCCGCGGGCTTTCCTTTTCGCTGTCCAGCCATTGCTTGAGCAGACTCTCAGCGGCCGGGTACTTGCCTTTCCTCGCCAATGAGGCGGCTCTAGAGAGGAGGGCCTCGGAGACCAGCGTGCCAAGCAGGCTGGTCGATATAATATCTCTGTGCGGCTAAGCCATAGGTTGAACTCCCACGAATCTTGTCCACCAATTTTTGCTTCAGTCTTCTGTCTGTAACTAAATCACGGTGCTGATATCCGGCGGAGGCGGAGGCGATGGCAGAAGTGTGGCCAACTGTCGATTCACCGCGCGTAGTCCGTCAATGTCGTTGTTGTTGATTGCCCTCTGGCCCTCTGAGATCAGTTGTTCGGCCATGGCCTGATCCCGCATCTGGGTTTTCATTTCACTGAGTTCCTGGAACCAGATGACCTGCACGATCCCCTTGCGGTCGAGAACTCGGATGACAAAAACTCTCATATCATCCACTTTCTTACGGAGGATATCCGCATCATGAGTCTGGATAGCTTTCTGAACTTCAGCCTCATGGTTCTCTAGCGTGCGCATGTCTGCGCTGTCTCCGTGTTCGCGCACTGCCTCTTTTGACGCAGAAATAAGCTTCTCGGCTTCCTTAACCAAGGCAGGCCATTCAACTGCCTCCTCTGCTTGGTCCAAGGCTACCTTTAGGTCGCAGAGACGATTCTCGGCCTTTTTCGCAGCATCGGTGTCTGCCGAAGCCGCCGCCAGACTCGCCTCGACCTCGTTGACCATGCATTCTCGATCTATCCGGTCGAGAATCTCCTGAGCGAGGGGATCTTGAGTCTCCTTGCTCTTTCTCCGAATCTCCTCCAGCCGCTTCTTCTCATGATCAAAGTCCTTCTTCACGCTCGATGGGTCGATCCTGTCGTATCCCAGTTTCATAACCTTCTCATATTCCTCATCAAGGATGGGAATGTAGGCCTTCACACGAGGCAGACGGGACTCGTCAATCTCAATCGTCACCTCAACGTCGCTACCCACCGGAACGTCTCGCTTGACTTCGTGGGCATGAACCTCGAGCACTCCTATCTTGTGATTCCGGTCTGCCCTTCGGTTCTCCCCCTCCATCGCGGGGATGCGGATCACGTCGCCTGCCTTGCCTTGATGCACTGCAAATGCCGTCTTCAACACCTCTTTTCGGCGAAGCGGGAGCGACGATCCTTTTTCAAAGAACCAACGCATTTCGTTACTGGCCGTTGCGACTCCGACTGAGTGAATCAACGCTTGGTCGGTGATGACCATTCCGAAAGTGTACGTGAAACTGTCCGGCATGGTTTTGATGCGGCGACCCGTCGGATCCCATAGCTCAATCTTAAAAGTGTTGGGATGTCCTTTCTCGGCCCACACGTTCGTCACAAAGCATCCGTCTGGACTGAGCCCGATTCTTCCGCTTCGCCAAGACGGGATTGCGCTGGCATTGATGAACTCGCCCGTGAAACCGGAAAAGTCCCTGACTTGCGTGGAGACTACCTTCCCACCCACTAGTGGATCCGTGTCGGGCCCCATGGGCTTGTATTCGAGTTCGATGCCCAACTGCCCCTCAGCTACCGGCTTAGGTGGACCCACGTTGAGCCGCTGTGTTCCTGCGAACACGGCAGCGCCCCGTGCTACCACGGTCAAAGGATCAACCCGGAGGTCAAGCGGGATCCCCAAGCCGTCTGACAGCATAGCCCGCAGGTACGGCATCATGGTTGGTCCACCAACAAGGATGATCTTCTCCACATCGCTCTTGTCAAGCCGTTTCTCGGCAAGCACCTTCTTACAAATGTTGATCGAACGTAGAATGAGTGGTTCAGCCAGCCGTTCTACATCTTTCCTCATGAGTTCGTACTCGAAGCTTACCGGCTGTCCATTGTCGTCTTTAGAAAGGAAGTCAATAATGATCTCTGTCGAGTCGCTACCCGATACCCTGATTTTGGCCTCTTCCGCATTTAGCTTCAGTTTGGCAATGGCTGACCGCCACTTGGGGTTGCCCCGTCGGAAGTCCGACAACCGGTACTCACGGGTAACGGCAGGAATAAGCAACTCATCAACAATTGCCCAGTCGATCAGTTTGCCGCCGAGGTGATAATCGCCGCCATGATTCACAACTTCAATGACGCCATCAGGCACCTGGATCACGGCAGCGTCGAAGGTGCCTCCGCCGAAGTCGTAAACAAGCCAGAACACCTTGTCGCTGACGCTTTGAAAGCCATAGGCTAAGGCCGCAGCTACCGGTTCCTGAACAAGAGGACTTTGCCTTAAACCGGCCAACTGCGCCGCGCGTTTCGTGGCGTCAGTTTGCGGGAGTTCAAATGCCGCCGGGACGGTTATGACAGCGGCTTCTATGTCTTCTCCTGTTCGCTGCTTCACGATCTTCCGAAGTTCCTTCAGAACTTCCGCGGAAAGTTCCTCGGGTTTCATCCGCCTGCCGCTTCGGCTGAATACCATTTCCTCTCCTGTTCCCATCTGCAGTTTGAACTCGCAGGAGGCGTTCTCGGGGTCATCCTCCAATCGCTCCTTGGCCTGCCGCCCGACCCACAAGCGAGCTTTTTGGTCAATCCACACCGCCGATGGTGTGTATTCAAACCTCTCATTGTTCCTGAATACCTCAACCTCCGTGCCTTTCAGAACGGCGATTTCGCTGTTGGTCGTACCCAGATCAATTCCAAAATCAATTGTTTCTCGCTCCATTTGCCTTTCCTCCTATTCTTTTTCAAGCGGGTCATTGGAGATTCCAGGTCGCGTTTCGTGCCTCTCCGGAGTTCCGACAATGACTTCGCCCATGTGAATTTGTCTACCTCTAAAGTAGATCGTCGGTTTGATCGTCTCGATAACTCGCTCGCGCTCTAGCCCCGGGGCAGGCTGAAAAGAGATGACTTTGAGCGACATGCCGGGATCGAAAGGTTTGTCTGTATGATGCAGAATCTGCGCCCCCGCTTGAATGAGAGCATCCCATACGGACTCAAGGTGACGGAAGGGGCGCTGCATTCCGTCGAGCGGTCTGTTGGTCCCGGGATTAACCATTTTCTGCCTCAGTCGCCAGAGGCCGCTGGCGATGTCCGCGAGCAATCGGGGCTCCTGTTCAACCAGGGCTGATCCGTGTCCTTCGCGCATTGTCTGCTGGAGCCGCAACAGAAGTTGTTCAAGGTTAGCTGGCCACGGCGATGCCGCGATGCGGAATGCGCGCGGAAAGCAAAGCTGTCTGATGGCACCCAAGAAAGTCATTCATGCCTCTCCTTACTATGTGCTGGGCCCCTCACCAAACTGCCAGCCTTGACTTAGAAGTCTCTTCACACTCGGGAACTCGCTCTTGGCAGATTCCGGCTTCACGCCCTTTGGTATGCGCGATTTGTCGAGGTTCTTTCCGATTAGGTAACCAACCCAGCAGCCCGCAAGAGTTCCAATGAGGGGAAAAATCGCAGTGCCCACCAGTGCACGCACTATCGCACCTCCAATGGCGAAGTCTTTCTTTGAATGGGCTTTCTTGCATTCCAAGCACCGAGGAACCTTGACACTACAATGTCGCCATGTAATCTGAACTCCTAGCCGTGTGGGTATTCGGTTCACATCACCATACATCTTGACCTCTATGGATGCTTCATCCTCCGCAGGGTTTTGTTGGCAGAACCAGCAGGTAGGGTAAGCAAGGTTGTTTCTAACAATGTCCATATTCTCGCTTATGCGGTCTCGCGCGGCTTTTCCGACGGCGATAGGGAGTGCCAGCTCAAGAAGCTTGAGGGAGACCCTCCAGTTCTCAGCCTTGTTGGCGTAAGCAACCTGGCAATGTAATGCACAAGTAGCGTCCTCGTCGTGGGCGGCTTCTCGCATGGCGTCACCTGCAGGCAGAAGAGCATCAAGAATTGCAAGCAGTGGTTGTGTCTGTTCGATGACTTCCCTCGTAGTCTTATCGGCACGAGTGGGTTCCCTGTCCGCCCTTTTCTCCCGGTCCATGCAAATCGAGTTAATCCGCTTCCGGATGGGCTCACAGGCCTGCCTCAGTGCCCTTTGGCTCAGGCCCGAATCTCCCCACAATCTCATGATCTTCAATTGCCGCCTGACCGCTTCGAGATTCCCTGCCTCGGCATAACGGACGGCGAGAGCCGCGTTTATGGAGAGACAACCGAGCGGCAAGGAAGCGCGGATGCGTCTAGCTAAACCTGTCGTCAGCCTCGGGTCTTCAAGGGCACGGATTCTTGCGGTCAACCGACTCCAGAACGGTTCGTGGTCCAACAGCGCCTTCCAGCGTGAGAACGCGTCGGCCCAGTACTTTCCCACTACTGCGAGTTCCTTCTGGTGCAGTTTCCGGCTGAGCGCCACTTGCTCCAAGTCCAGAGCGAGACAATGGAACAGGACCGCCAGGTTATGCATTGACACACAGGCCTCGCTGGACTTCTCCATCTGACGCCACTGTTCGGCAGCACCATCAATGTCGTTTTCGCTTAGGAGCGCGAGTGCTTGATCGGTCTTGCTCTGGCCCAGTTGGTGCGGCCAGAACGAGAAAGACTCATCAATCTGCCGTTTCTCGGGGTCATGCAGCTTGTGAACAGCTTTCCGCACGGCGTTTTCGTCTGGCGGAGGATCGAGGGCAAGAGGGGTTTTCGGCGTCGCCTCTGCGTTGTACCTCTGCATCATTTGGATTCTCTGGGCGCGTTGTGTGATTTCACGCGGGGTTGCCTCAACAGATAACCCCATGATTCGGAACGCATTGCGCCGGTACACCTCGGGGTGTACCGCTTCAAAAAGAGCTGGGCATGATCCACCGAATTTAGATTGGTTCCCATTCTTATAGTTCATGATTGAAGCCACCTCCTAAAGTCATTGCACTTACATAGAGATCCCTCTCCTCCATAACTTCACTTGCCCCTCGTACCGTTTCCTCAGATCGGGCCATTTGTTGAACGCCTCTTCCATCAAGTCTGCGGCTTCTGATAGTTTTCCAGCCCCCCCGGCTAGATTGATAGCATGTCGAGCCATATTCTCACCTAGGGTCTGGTTTGGCGACGAATAGGTTCCGAGAGCACTTTTTGACATGTCTGATGGGACTTGGTCCTTCGGTCGCCGTTTAGTTTTGCGCGGAAGTGCGGGCTTCCACTTGGAGAGGTCATCCAGGAATTCCTTGGCGTTCGGATATCTCTCCTGCGGTCTTAGTGCAAGCGCCTTGTAGGCAATTTGATCGAGCACTGGGTCAACTTGGAAATTGAGCCTGCTGGGCGGAATCATCGGCCGTTCAAAACATTTTCCGTCGAACAGGTCCATGTCTCCGAGGTCCGAGAACGGTAAACGGTCTGTAAGGAGAAGATACAAAGTCGAGCCGAGAGCCCACACATCCCCAGGGCAGGAGTCGCTCTGGAAGTCCCGGAAGACCTCAGGGGGTTTGAAGCAGCGTGTTCCCTTGGCGCTCGCCATGAGGGTAAGGGGATTGACTCGCTTTGCCAGTCCAAAATCGCTCACTCGTACGCGGAGTCCACCGGCGTCGTAGCCCACAAGGATGTTCTGAGGTGTGATGTCCCGATGGATGATTGGTGGCTTTTCGCTGTGGGCAACGGCTATGCCCCGACATGCCTGGCATATGATCTCGACGGCAGTTTCCACAGGTACGAACTGACTACCATGTGACCGCCAGCATTGTTCAAGGCTTCCTCCAGCGATATATTCCATGGTAAAGAATCCGCATATGCCTCTTGATGTCTCGGTGACGTTGGCATCGAACACCCTGATGATGTTGGGATGACCGATCCGAGAGAGGATGATAGCTTCTTCGAGATACTGCTCAACCTCGCTTATGCTCATCCCTATGATCTTCAGAAGCTTCAAAGCCTGCCGTCCGAGAAACCGATGCTTCACGCGATAAACTTCGGCGAAAGCGCCTTCCCCAAGGAATCGCTCAACCTCATGGGTCCCTCTGATGACCTGGCCCTCACGGAGTAAAGTTATGGTATTCCACTTTGAAAACCTGGAGTTCTCTTGCCTGCCTAACCACCAAATTCAGCGGCGGCGTTTACGCCGTCCGCTAGAATGATTTGTCAGGCCCTCTCGGTTCTTGGTAAAGCAGTCAAGAATCAAAGAGCGATCCATGTTTTCCTCCCTTGTCACATCCATGAGACGCGAGTCCTCTTTTCTTGCAAATTCTTTCATCACATTTCTGAATCCTTTTGTGTTTTCTCAAGGATAAACTTCTGTCCGAGGAGTAACTTCAACCAATCATAATGACCAGCCCGTTCAAAAACACTGGCTTATTACAGGAACCACCACCTATTGTCAAGAAACAACGCCTTCCATCTATTTGGATCGTGCCGCATGCCTTCCCATGTGCCTTCGTCCATGAGTTCTGCCATTAAGACGACGAAAGGACCCAAACCATACTCCACAAGCTTTGCTATTGGTATCTCGTCCATCTTTGGCACCAACTCAGCTAGTGCCGCGGCGGCCGCTTCGCGAACATCCCTGCTGGAGTGACTTAACGCCACAATGAGTCCTCGAAAATGAAGTGATTCGGTGAGTGTTCTTATGTCTGGCTTCCGGGCGAAGAGGGTGCGTGGATTCATGATCTGACTTGCCTCCTTTCAGTGCACTGGGAGCGCATTAGTTCGACGGCCAACGGCCTAATTCACCTGCGCGCGGATGCGGCGTCACCGCCTTGGCGATCAGACTCCCTCTCTACGCGTGACTCGCCTTCGCCGTCCGCGCGGTAGCGCGTCGGGTGGAATAGGGGTTAGGGGGCTGGGTTGCCAACACCAAAGCGCCTTCCGCGGGACAGGCGGCTTGCCTCCTAACAGTGGACGGACACTCCCTTTAACACCTCCTCTGTGGGGCCGCCTGCAGAGTGTATCTGCGATGAAAATCCTTTCCCCTCTGGCCGCCCTAACAATGTTCGTGTACTTTCGTCATAGTATCCCTACTCGTCCAAGACTGCTGTATGACACGCCCATGATGAAATCTGAAAAAGGCCTGCCACCGCCCATGGTTATGCCACCTGCAGCGGACTGTAAGGGCGGACATAGGGTTTCTATGCAAGACACCCGACAACCTCCACCTACAACTTGTCAGACGGGCTCTTTACACCTTTGCCGCCCCGGTTCACCAGATGCCTCCAGATCGCCGTCGTCTTGACGTCGTTGTGCCCAACAAGCTCTTGCAGCGTCCCCATATCGTAGCTGCCGTTAAGAATATGCGTAGCGAAGGAGTCGGGGAACGTATGGCAAGTGGCTCCCTTGGGCAATCCGGCCTTTCTAGCGACAACGAGGACCGTTTTTCTGGATGATTGATTCACGGACATGGTGCCGCCCCTCATCGCCGGTCCTGGCGTTCTTCCGCCGCTGCTCCTGGGGGGAATAGCAACTGCCGGCGCCACTCCCTCGGCGCATTCGCGCGCTTCCGGTCCAGCGCATTTGGCAAAGGAACGCGGCCCCATGCATCTGCCAGATCGCGCTCGTGAGCCCTCTTTACCTTCCGCAGATGCTCCTGCAGCGGAATGCTGAGCGAGTCTGGCAACATGGTGATCTGAACCTCGGCCCCCCTGCCGTCGCAGACAAGGAGCACGTTGCAGGAAAAGTCAGTGTCCTGCACGTGCAGCCGCAGGCCGGCGGCGTTCATAAGTGAGGCAATGAGCGATTTGTGGCCGGTAGGATGGCAAAGCACGGCCTTGACCTCTTCGCGGGTCAAAGCGACCGGCAGCGGCATGAGTTTCCTGGCGCGGATAACTTCTCGCAGCTGGCCAATTTCGCGACCGGGAACATGGGAATAGAGCGAAAGGAGAGCGGACAGAGCTTGGTTCCGCGTCGAGGCGCTGACCTTCTCCTCGACCGCCAGACGGGTGAGAAAGGCGTTGGTCTCTGCTTCCGCCATCTCCGCCGGATGACGCACGTGGTGAAAAAAGATGAGCCGCTCGACCCACATTCCGTTTGCCTGCTGCGTCCAGCGACTGTAGTGGCGAGCCGAAAGCGTGCTACGGAGTTCGTCGACAAGCCTTGGACGGCTGCCAGCAGCCAAGGTGGGCGCCTGAGTGGAGAGCGGTTGCGCGGTACTCTTCCCCGGGGCGATGTGCCAAAACTTTTATTGTATTATGATAACTCCATGCCTAATTGTCAAGAGTTTTTTTCACTTTTTTTAGAGACTGCACCAACCGCTGCCTCTCTTTTTCCGAGGTTCGGCGCTTTTTGCCTTGACTTTTTCTGGCATTTGTGGTAAAATTGAGCAGCCCATGATGAGTGGAGGGTCATGCTGAACGAGAGCGAAGAGTACTGCAAGAATCACCCGGACCGCCTTGCCAAGCGGCACTGCTTCGTTTGTGGGGCGCCGATCTGTGCAGAGTGCAAGAGGTTGGCTTTTCACCACGTGTTCTGCAGCACGGCCTGCATCGGTCGCTTTCTGCTCGCTCGAGGCGCGCGGGTCCTCAGCCGGGGACTTTCTCGCTTGCCGGGGCTGCGTCGGCGGCCGAGCTTTCAATCCCTCTTCAACCTGCTCATGGCAGTGGCACTGGTCATTTCCGCTTTGACGTTGCTGCGCGTGCTGCGCACCACCCAACGCATGGAGCAGCGCCTGACGGGCGTTGGCTTGCCCCTTGGCGTGCCGGGGCCGGATACGAGCGCCTTGCGCGTCAGCGGCCCGGGGGCGATGGTGAGCAGCAGCACTTTCGACATCGTCGGCGAGGCAGGGCCAAACCAGATTCTCAGCCTGTGGGCAGATGGCAACCTGCTGGCGGTGACCATGGCACCCGAGGGCACCTTTCGCTTCGCGGGGGTGCAGGCCCGCCGCGGCCAGAACCGCTTCGTCGTGCGCGCCACTTCGGCAGACGGCTCCGTACAAGTCCTGCAGACGATTGAGTTTTTCTACGGCCTGCCCACGGTCAACTACTTAGCGCGGTCCTTTGACCGCGGTCCTACCGACACGCGCCTGGTGGCCCTGACCTTCGACGGTGGGTCTTCCGATAACGCGGCGGCCGAGGTTCTTGAGGCGCTGCGCAGCAAGGGCGTGCACTGCACCATGTTCCTCACCGGAGCCTTTATCCGCCGTTACCCCGATCTTGTGCGGCTGATGGTTGCCGACGGACACGAGATTGGCAACCACACCTGGTCACATCCGCATCTCACCACCTACGCGGAAAACGGCCGCCACCTGACCAGACCTGGCGTGACGCGCGAGCTGTTGCAACGCGAGCTCCTCGCCACCGAGGAGCTGTTCCGGAAAGTCACCGGCAAAGAGATGGCCAAGCTGTGGCGGGCACCGTACGGGGAGCACAATGCCGAAATCCGCGCCTGGGCCGCCGAGCTCGGTTACCGCCAGGTGGGCTGGACCATGGGGCGCAACGGCAAGGAGACCATGGACACGCTGGATTGGGTGGCGGACAAGAACTCGCCGGCCTATCATTCGGCCGAGGAGGTGGTGGAGCGCATCGCGAACTTTGGGCGGGCCGAACCGCAAGGCGCTGCGGGGGCCATCATCCTCATGCACCTGGGCACGGAACGCAAGGACGACCAGGTGCACAAGATGGTGCCGCTCATTATCGACGGCTTGCGGGAAAGGAGTTATGTTTTTGTGACCGTCTCGCGGATGATGTAGCAACTCATGTCGGCGCTGCGCGATGGTGCTGCTGTGCAGCTTGGCGACCTTTGCAGTTACCGGCGAGAGGGCTATGGACCGGGTTCTCCTCAACGAAAAGCTGTATGACCTGTGGAAGAAACGTTCGGAGTGGTGGGTGCGCACGCAACGCGTCTGCGTGTCCGGCCTGCAGCATATCCCTCGTCAAGGGGCCGCGGTGCTGGCCGCCAACCACATCAACTGGAAAGACATCTTCTTCATCGGAGGCGTGGTGCCCCGCCGCGTCTCTTTTGTCGGCACTGCGGAGCTTTTCGACCTGGAAGTCTGCCGCGAGATGGTGGAGCGCTACATTCGGGAACATTTCTCTTTCGCCTGGGCCAAGGGCACCATTCGGAGGGTCAGTGACTGGGCGGCGCGCGTCATGGTGACGCGTGTGCCTTATTGCGGCACCATTCCGGTCAAACGCGGGGTGAACGACAAGTCGTTCTTTGCGCTGGCCAAGGAGGCACTCCGTCAGGGGAGCCTCCTGTGCATCTTCCCCGAAGGCGGGACCTCCCGCCCGGAGCGACTGCGTCGTTTCAAGTACGGTCTGGCGAAGATCGTCTACGACCTGCATCACGAAGGGTTGGAGGACATCCCCATTCTGCCTACCGCCCTGCGCGGCACGGAACATCCGTACTTTCCAGGCAGGAAGCTGACTTTCCGTGTGGGTGCCCCCCACTACATCCGCGACTATATCGCGAGTCATGAGAAGCAGACCCTGCGCCTGTTCAGCGAAAGGCTCCGGGACAGCGTCCAAGAGCTGCTGGAAAGAGGGAAGCAGTACGCGCGTCGCATTGGCTTGAGCGATGAGAGTGTGGCTGGGGACTCCACGGGTGGAGAGCTGCCTCTGTGCGCGACCTGACTTCCCCCTGCTGCATGAATGGGGACAAGGTTTTTGAGTGACCTCTGAGGACGAGACGTGCCGCGATTCATCGCCGACTTGCACATCCATTCGCGCTACAGCATTGCCACCAGCCAGGACATGGGTGTCGCCGAGGTGGCAAAGTGGGCCCGGCGCAAAGGGATCGCGCTCATGGGCACGGGCGACTTTACCCACCCCAAGTATCGGCAGGAAATAGCCGCCGCGCTCCAGGAGGACGGACACGGCCTGCTCTTGCCCAAGGATGGTGACGGCAGCGTGCGCTTTGTGCTGAGCACGGAACTGTCCGCCGTCTACGCCCAGGGGGGCAAGACGCGCAAGGTGCACCTCTTGGTCTACGTGCCGACCCTTGTCGGGGCGGACGCCATCATCAGGGCCTTGCAGGTGCGCGGGAGGTTGGACGCGGACGGACGTCCCACCTTTGCCTTGTCCGCTTGCGACCTGACGCGCGTGATCCTGGATGCCTGTCCTGATGCAATGGTGATCCCCGCCCACGCCTGGACGCCGTGGTTCTCGGTCTTTGGCGCCAACTCGGGATTCGATTCCTTGGAAGAGTGCTTTCAGGACATGACGCCGCACATCAAGGCCATCGAGACCGGCCTTTCGTCCGACCCGGCCATGAACTGGCGCCTGTGCAAGCTGGATCACATCACGTTGGTCTCCAATTCCGATGCGCATTCGCCTTCGCGCATCGGGCGCGAGGCTAACGTTTTCGACTGCGAGCTGGACTACTTCCGCCTCAAGGAGGTCATCGAGACTGGCGACCGTCAGCGCTTCCTGATGACCATCGAGTTTTTCCCGGAAGAAGGGAAGTACCACTTTGACGGACATCGGCGGTGCGGTGTGGTGTTTTCGCCTGAGGAGACCAAGCGCCACGGCGGTCTTTGCCCGGTGTGCGGCAGGCAGCTCACCATTGGCGTCATGCATCGAGTTGATGAGCTCGCCGACCGCCCGCCTGGTTTCGTGCCCGCCAATGCGGTTCCTGCCGTGCATCTCATTCCACTGCAGGAGATTATCGCTGAGGCGCTGGGGCAGGGGGTGGATACCGTGGGCGTGCAGAACGAGTATCTGCGGCTGGTGGCAGAAGCGGGGAGCGAGTTCTGCCTCCTCCTCGACCTGGAGGAGCGTCAGCTTGCCAGTTTTGTGCCTGAACGGATTCTTACCGGGATCATGCGGGTAAGGCAGGGCAAATTGTACATTGTGCCTGGCCACGACGGGGAGTTTGGCAAGATCGAAATCTTTGCCGACGACGAGCAGCAGGGCCAGGAGCAACTCAGCCTGTTTTGAGACGGCCTATGCGGTCATTCCTCGAACTGGTGCAGACGCGCCGCAGCATTCGGAAGTTCGCCGACCGGCCGGTGGAGCGCGACAAGATTCTCACCTGCTTGGAGGCGGCACGATGGGCCCCTTCTGCCGAGCACGTGCAGCCGTGGCGGTTCGTGGTGGTGGATGACCCGGCGCTCAAAGAGAAGTTGGCGGCTGCTGCTTTCAGTGGCATCTACGCCCCCACGCGCTGGGCAGCGGCCGCCCCGGTGCTCATTGCCCTGATAGCCAAACCGGACGTCCTGGCTAATCGCTTGGGGGCGCGGATCCAGGGCACCAACTACTACCTGCTGGACATGGGCATTGCCGGCGAGCACCTGGTGTTGCAGGCGCATGAGATAGGCCTGGGCACTTGTTGGATTGGCTGGTTCAGTGAACGCGGTGCGCGCAAGGCGCTGGGTGTGTCGCGGCGGTACCGTATTGTCAGCCTCATCGCCCTGGGCTACCCTGCCCATACCCCCCTCAAGCCGAAAGCACGCAAGCGCCTTGAGGAGATCTGCCGGTTCAACACGAGCGAGGGACTGTAGGCGCGTCCATGCAACTGCCCGCCCCCTTGTTCTCAGGCACGCTGGTGCGGCGCTATCAGCGTTTTCTCGCGGACGTGCGCTTGGCCGATGGCAGGCTAGTCACCGCCCACTGTCCCAATAGCGGCAGCATGCGCGGTTGCAGCGCGCCGGGGAGCCTGGTGCTCCTCTCCGCGGCCAACGACCGCAAGCGGCGCTGCGCTTTCACCTGGGAGCTGCTGATGGTGGACGGCACCTCGGTGGGCATCAATCCGCTCAGGGCCAACCCCCTGGTGGCAGAGGCATGGCGTGGCGGACTGGTGCCGGAGCTTTCCGGCTACGCTGAGCTAAAGCCGGAGGTGCGGTTCGGCCCTCATACGCGCTTCGACTTCATGCTCGCCGGGCCCGATGGCCGCTGCTTTGTGGAAGTGAAGAACGTCACCTTGGTCGAAGACGGCGTTGCCTATTTTCCTGATGCGGTGACCACGCGCGGCAAACGGCACCTCGAAGAGCTGGTGGGGGCTGTCGCGCGCGGGTGGCGGGCAGTCATCTTTTTCGTGGTGCAGGGGGGCGATGCGCGGCTGCTGCGGCCTGCTGACCACATCGACCCGGCCTATGCAGGTGCATTGCGGCAGGCGCTGGCCGCGGGCGTGGAGTGCGTGGCATATCGGGCACGGGTTTCGGAGAGTTGCATCGAACTGGAGCGGCGGATTTCGTGCTCTGTTGAACCAAGAGAGCGCAGCCTACCGGGTGGCTAACGGCGAAGGAATGGTCTGAGAATGGAGAGGTGTTTCGCGTGAAAGGAAGGGACTGGGCAAGTGCAGTGGGGATGATCTGGCTTTGCTTCCTGCTGGCATGCGGCAAGACCGAGGTCGAGCGCTGGGCACTGGGCATGCCGCGGGTGAGTGCCCCGGCACCAGAGTTCACGCTGCCGGCGTACGACGGCTCGATGGTGAGCCTGAGCGACTTCCGTGGCAGGCGGGTGGTGCTCTACTTCTACCCTCAGGATCGCACGCCCGGTTGCTCGTTAGAAGCCGCCGCTTTCCGCGACCGGCTGGGCGGCATCGATTCCCTGGGTGCCACGGTCTTGGGGGTGAGCGTCGACAACGCCCAGTCGCACCAGCAGTTCTGCCAGGAACTCGCGCTCAACTTCTCTCTCCTCAGCGACACCAGTGGTGCGGTCTGCCGGGCTTACGGCACCCTGGGGCCGGATGGCAGGGCGCACCGCTCTACCTTTGTCATTGACGAACGCGGCAACGTGCGCGCTGTTTTCCCGGTGGTCAAGGTGCAGGGACACGTGGACGAGGTGCTGCGGGTGTTGCGTGCCATGGGACCGCTTCGCCCGGAACGGACGCCGTGACGAGACATGGGGCCCCTCCTGCGGCACGTCGCGCTGCGCCGCAAGCTCGCCGAGCCGGTATCAGGCCTTTACGCCTGACCTGGGAGGGCATCGAGCAGCGGCGTGATCGCCTCTATCGGCGCACCAGCCAGTTGCGCGTCACCTCGGTGGAAGAGGCCTTGGCCTTTGTGAATCAGGTGGGTTTCTGTTTTGCCTTTGCCGCACAGCGCTCTGAGCTCCCCTGCCTTTGGCATGCCGTCTGCGGGGAACGGAACCCGCAGATGCCCGAGCACATTCAGCATGACTGGTCCATCGGGCTGGTCTGGGAAGCGAAGGACGTCCTTGCCGCCGAGAAGAAAATCTACTACGGCAAGGCGCTGCGTTCCCGCCCCACGATGATTTCCTTGGAGTATTTCCCGTACTTCGCCAGCACGCGAGGCGTGACAGGCGAGGCCGCGGACTATCTCCACGCGCACAGGCGCGGCCACCTTAGTCCCGGCGCCAAGCGCATCATGGACGCGTTGGTCGAGCGCTCTCCGCGCATCACCCGCGAGCTGAAAGAAGCGAGCCGACTTGCCAGTCCTGCCCAGCGCTATGAATTCGATCGGGCCATGGCCGAGCTGCAGATGAAGCTGTACGTCGTCAAGGTGGCGGAGCTCTATGAGCCTTTCACCTTTGTGTGGGACCTGGTGGGGCGGCGTTTCGCAGCGGAGCTCCAGACAGCGCAGGAGATCGAACCGCAGCAAGCGCGGACAAAGGTCCTGGAGAAGTACTTCAGTACGGTGCTGGTCTCCTGGCCGGGGCACATTGCGCGTCTGTTCGACTGGGAGCTTTGCGACATCCGCCAGGCCCTGGCCGAGCTGCACGCGCAGGGCAAGGTCATAGAGGTGGAGATCGCAGGCGAGTCGAGGAGCTATCTGCTTTCGGCAACCTGGGAAGAGGGCGAAGTGAGCCAATAGGCACAGGGAGGGCACATGCAGGACTCCACCTGGGCAATACTCATGGCCTCCGCTGCATCCATAGGCTTTGTCCACACGGTCATAGGACCCGACCACTATCTGCCGTTTGTGGTGTTAGCGCGGGCACGTAACTGGCGGGTTGCAAAGACGCTCCTGGTCACGCTGGCCTGCGGGATTGGTCACGTGCTGAGCTCGGTAGTGATCGGCGCGGTGGGCGTGGCTGCCGGCATTGCCGTGAGCACCTTAGAAGGCATCGAGAGTGCGCGGGGAGAGGCGGCATCGTGGCTGCTCATCGGCTTTGGCCTCGCCTACGCCGTGTGGGGCGTGCGTCGCGGCATAGTCAGCCGGCCGCATTCACATGTGCACGTCCATGAGAATGGCCATGTGCAGACCCACCCGCACACGCACACCGGTGGGCATGGTCACCTGCACCAAGGCGAAGGCCAGGTGACGCCCTGGGTGCTGTTCATCATTTTTGTGCTCGGTCCCTGCGAGCCGCTCATTCCGCTTCTCATGTACCCGGCCGCCGGGCACCATTGGGCGGCAGTGGCAGGCGTGACCGGCGTTTTCGGCACGGTCACCATCCTGACTATGCTCACCATCGTTGGGCTGCTCGCTCGCGGCCTGCTTTCAGTGAAGACGGCAGGCTTGGAGCGCTTCTCCCATGCCCTTGCCGGGGCGATCATTGCCCTGTCTGATTTGGCGATAAAGTTCCTCGGACTGTAACAATCTCGCGCCTCCTGCGTCTTGGTAGGTGAGGCCCGATGAGACAGTCGCATTTCACAACCATGGTTCTGGCGTACAAGGATCGCATCTACAGCCAGGCGTACTACTTCCTCGGAAACCGTCCGGACGCCGAGGATGTGACGCAGGAGGTTTTGCTGCGCGCCTGGCAGCATTTCGATGCGATCCGCAAGCCGACCCTGAAGGCCTGGCTCATGCGGGTCACGCACAACTTGTGCATCGACAGCCTGCGGCGGCACAAGGCGGAACGCGCGGTGGTGAGCGATGACGAACTTGGCGAGGCGACAAAAGCAGTCCCCACGCAGGAAATTGAACACGATCCGCACAGGGTGGCGGAGCAGCAGGAGCTGAAGGATTGCCTGGAGGAAGCGATTCGACGCCTCCCCCCGCGCCTGCGAAGCATCATCATCATGCGCGAATGGCTGGACATGAAGTACGAGGAGATAAGCGCAGCCTTGGGCATACCCATGAACTCGGTAAAAGTTTACATCCACCGCGGACGCAAGCAGTTGCGCATGGCCCTTGGGGAGATGGCTGAGGAGGTCAGAGGATGAAGCAGGCAGCTCCTCAAAAACACCCAGGTGCGATGCTCGATGCTTACCTCGACAGGGAGCTTACCCGACGAGAGCGGCGCGAGGTGGAGAGGCACCTCCGCACCTGTGCGCGGTGTCGCGCTGAGGTGGAGGCGAACGCGGCCCTGCGCGCCAGTCTGCGGGCTCTGCCGGTGCTTCCGTGCCCCGAAGGCGTGTTAGAGCGCCTGCCGGTGACAGACAGGGCACAGCCAGCGCGCAGGCGGGCAGTGGCACTTTTTCCTCGCTTCGCGTGGCGAGTGGCCTTGGCAGGGGCCGCCGCAGCCGTGGCGCTGTTCCTGCTTCTTCGCCGTCCGGCTTTGCCGCCGCAACCGGAGTCTGCCTACAGCCCTGAGCAAGTGGTTCAGGCGCGCCACGATGTGGAGTTAGCGTTCGCTTACGTCAACCACGCGCTCAGGCTGACCGAGCGCACTTTGCAAGAGGAGGTCCTGCCGTGGCAGGTGGTCGAGCCGCTGAAGCGTGGCGTCTCGACTGCCTTGCGCGTGCTGACACAGGAGGGAATCCAATGATGAGAGGCACAACGTGGCTCGCAGCCTTGCTGGTCGCCGTGGCCGCAAGCACAATGCCATTGTTCGCCCAAGAGGACGAAGAGCTCAAGAAGCACCCTGGTTACGTGGACTTTTCGCAGCTTCCCATCCCAACTGAGGGTGAGGAGATCGTCGAGGTGTACATTGGCGGTCCGCTGCTGCGCCTGGTGGCCAAGGCCGCCGGCGAGGAGGGCGAGGGCTTGGCGAGAATGCTGTCCAAATTGCTCTTGGTACGGGTGAACACCTTTGGCACCGACAGCGTGAGGGCTCTTGCTCTGCAGCCACAAATCGCCAAGATCGAGCAGGAGCTGGCCAGAAAGCGGTGGGAGAAGGTGGTGCGCGCCAAGGACCGCAGGGGGGAGAGCGCCCACGTCTATCTTAAGATGGAGGGCGAGAAAATCGTCGGTTTGCTGGTCATGGCCGTTGAGCCAGGGGGCGAGGCTGCCTTTGTCAACATCGTGGGCGAAATTGACATGGACGCCATCGGGAAGATGGGCAAGAAGTTGGACATCCCGGCACTTGAAGGCGTGAAGACAAGCGAGCGACCGAAGTAGGCGGGAGGAGCGCATGAGCATAGTCCGCAGAGGCCTGCTGCTCCTGGTGGCGGCAATTGCCGTGGCCGGGTGCGCAGACGTCGATCGCAATTTCCGCCATGTGCGCGACACGGTCCTGCGCGCCTCCGGGGCAAAAGAGGTAAAGACGGTGTTCCAGCTCAGCTTGGGGCCGGGTTCCATGTGGCTGACCGGAGCCGTCGCCAACGTGGCTGCCCACGGAGATGAAGCCGCGGCCCTGCTGCTGGACATCCGCAGCGTGCAGGTGGGCCTCTATCAACTGCGCGAATGCGGCGAGCAGGCCGGGATGATACCCAAGTCAGTGGAGCGAAGCCTGACCAGGCGAGGCTATGAGCCGATTGTCAAGGTCAAAGGCCGGAAAGAGGCGACGATGGTGCTTGCGCATCTGCGCAAAGAGCGTATCGATGCCCTTTTCGTCATTGCCGCGGATGGCGAGGAGCTGGTGCTGGTGGAAGTGCGCGGACGCCTGGAGAGGGTGCTGGAAGAAGCAGTACGCAGCCGTGGCTTGGCTGCCAAGGGGGTAGCCTCGCGAGTTGGCGCAAGCGCTGCGTTGTGACGCCCGGCATGCGTTGCGCCTCCTGCGCCCGCCGTGGCGAAGCGAACCGTCCGGCGCCCTAATCTGCGAATTTCTCTGGATGAAATGGGTGGGTAGCAAGAACGCGGTGGCCTTTCTCCTCTGGCGAGCAGGAGAAAGGCCATCTGTTCAAATGAAGGCAAGATGCGCTGGTGCGGCAGGTTGACCCACCGAGATAGAAGCGAGGCTGGCTCTCGCTTCGGGCATCCGTAACTTTCCTTGCAGCCGCATGTGGCCCTCCAGACGGCTGCCCTCCGAGTCTGGCAGAGCCGCCGTAGCAATCCTCGGGAAAAATCGTTTGACTTTTTCCCCGCATAGGCCTATATTTCAATTGAAGGTTTGTTTATATGCCCACGCTGGGAAGTGAGATGATTAGGAAGGACCTACCATGAATCGTGGTGGACAGCCACTGGCAGAGGTCTTTGGTTACCTGATTGAGGACCAAACCGAGACAGCCAGGCGATACCGCTCCCTTCGTCTCTGCCCTTTCAGCAACAAGGTGCTGAATTGCACAAAAGACAAGGCAAAGAACCCTCTCGGTGTGTGCAGCATCTATCATGACAACGATCCTGTCATTACCTGTCCCATCCGATTTCGTCAGGACTGGATTATAGCCGACCATGCTGCAGCTTTCTTTTTGGGGGAGGGAACACAGTGGACTTCTCTGACTGAGGTTCGTTTAAATGATGCTCATGGCAAGTCTGCGGGAAACATTGACGTGGTTCTTGTCGCATATGACGATAGTGGCAAGGTTATTGACTTCGGTGCCCTTGAGATTCAAGCAGTCTATATTTTCGGCAACGTCCGTGAACCATTCGAGTATTACATGGGCAATCCACAAAGCAGGGCTTCTATGGATTGGTCTGGCGAGCCGAACTATCCTCGTCCCGATTACCTTTCATCTTCTCGAAAAAGACTTGTTCCTCAGCTTGTTTACAAGGGTGGAATCTTGCACAGTTGGAAAAAGAAAATAGCCGTGGCGTTGAACAAAAGTTTCTTTGCCACTTTACCCGCTCTGAAACGGGTTCCGAAAAGTGGTGCGGATATTGCGTGGCTCATCTATGATTGGGAGCTGAGCGTGGAAGAGCGGCATGGGGTAGGGCGATATTATCTGACGAAGGTGGATGAGGTTTTTACTGAATTTGAGCCTGCCCTGCTTGCCATCACCACCCCGTCGCCCGGGAGGATGGAGGATTTCATCAAGTTGCTTCAGGAAAAACTCGACGAGCACTTGGAAACGCCTCCAACGAATCAAACTATCGAGAGGCCGTTTTAACCATGGGGACGCAGAGGCAACTCCCGTTATTGCCTGAATATTCTGACGAGATGGTACTACTCCGCCCGGTGAATGTCGCATCCGTTCCCCAGCGAAGTCCTTTCCGCTATCCCGGTGGAAAGAAGGCCGGCAAACGACTCTATAAACATCACGAGCTTGATCACGAGCGTCTCTTCACGATCTGTGAGTCGCTCGTGGGCGATTTTTTGATGACTTATGACGAAGCGGAAGAAGTAAAAGAAATGGCACGACGGCACATGGATTTCAGATGCGCTTGATTCCGATGAAAAACACCCATCACGCGACAATGAGGGGGCTGGTCATCGGGAGAGACTTGTCGGGGTTGGATGAGTTGCCCGCCATACGCGAACCCAAAGCCAGGTATAATGTTGGCAGGCGCAAGAAAGCAACGTCCTAGCCCTCCGCCCCAGCAGAGTGCTCCCCCGACTCCTTTCGCTCGCCTCGGCAGCAGGGGCTGAGCTCGGTGCCGTTGAGGTCATGATTTTCCCGCTGCCGGGCTGAGCCCCGGCGCATGATTCTCACCTAACGCGGAGTGAACCATGAGGAACCGCAGCCTGATGATTACTGCCGCCCTGGGGTTGTGCATAGCAATCGCCGGTGTGGCCACGGCGATCGACTGGGCAGGCTTGGTCAAGGAGGCCCGCGCTCGTCACGAGCGGTTGCAGGCCGAGATCAAGGACCTGACCCTCCAGCAGGTGATGGAGACCATCACCGAACAGGGGAAGATACAGTCGCAGATGACGATCTACACCAAGGGTGACAAGTCCCGTGCCGAGGTGCAGACAGAGCTCGCGCCGGGTATGGGTAAGATGGAGAATATCGTCATCGGCGATGGCAAGGACTATTGGCTGGTCTCCCCCATGATGGGCACGCAGAAGGTGCCCAGGGAGGAGGGCGAGAAGTACGCCAGCGACTGGGAATGGTGGGATCGGGTAACCAGCGATGCGCGCGTGGTAGGGGAGGAGAAGGTGAACGGCCGCAGTTGCTATGCGGTGCAAGGTACACCCAAGGAAGGTTCGCCCTTCTCAAAACTGTGGATTGACAAGGATGCCTTTCTCCTGGTCAAGGCCGAGGGAAAGGCCGAGGGAATGGAAAAGCCGATGAGCGTGCAGTGCTCTGACTTCCGCGCCGTGCACAAAGACTTTGAGATCCCCTTCCGCACGGATGTCTATATCGAAGGCAAGCTGGCGAGTACCACGCGCGTGACCTCGGCAAAGGTCAATACCGGCCTGGCGGATGACCTGTTTGACCCCAAGAAAGCGAAGCCCAAGGGCCCCAGCATGAAGGACATGATGAAGATGATGGAGCGCCAACAGCCTTAGTCGTACCGCCCTCCACGGACGCAGCAGGCGGGGACAACACGCTGGTCTTTCGCCGAGGGGGCACAGGACTTCAGGGGAGAAGGGGAGCCTACTGGCTCTTCGCGACGAGGTATTCTGCCGTCGGTTGATTGAGCCGCCCTCTTGGCCTGGAACGCAGGTCGGCAAATGGCCGAGGAAGGAAGCGCCTCACGAGAAGAGGAGGGGATGAAAATGAATTGCAGCGCCACCGACATGGACAGCCGGCGCCGGGCCTACCTGAAGGCCATGCTCGCCAAGGACCCCAAGGAGCTCAAGTTCTGCGTGCTGGGCGCAGGTCATGGAGGACTGGCCATGGCTGGCCACTTGGGCATCATGGGGTTCCAGGTCAACCTCTTCAACCGTGGAAGGCGGCGCATTCAGCCGGTCCAGGAGCGGGGCGGTATCAGGTTGGAGGGCGAAGTCAAAGGGTTCGGCAAGGTGGCTGTCGCCTCCAGCGATATCGCCGAGTGCCTGGAGGGGGTGGATGTGCTGATGGTCGTGGTGCCGGCCACCGGTCATCGCTACATGGCAGAAGTCTGCGCGTCACACATCAAACCCCACCAGATCGTCGTGCTCAACCCAGGGCGCACCGGCGGCGCCTTGGAGTTCCATCACGTGTTGCGCCAGCATGGCGTCGCTGAGCTGCCGTTCATTGCCGAGGCCCAGACGTTCCTTTATGCCTCCCGCGCACTCGGGCCAGCACATGCCAAGATCTTTTCTGTCAAGGCAGCCGTGCCCGTGGCCACGCTCCCCGCTTACTGGATCCCCGGTGTACTGAAGGTCATCAACCGCGCCTTTCCGCAATTTGTGCCCGGCGACAATGTCTTCAAAACAAGTTTCGACAACATCGGCGCGGTCTTTCATCCAGCTTTGACTGTGCTGAATGCTGCCTGGATCGAGGAGACGCACGGCGACTTTGAATACTACGTGCAAGGCGCAAGCAGGTCGGTCACGCGCGTGTTGGAACGCATTGACAAGGAACGGCTGGATGTGGCTGCAGCCCTGGGCATTCGCGCCATGAGCGCGCGCAACTGGTTGTACACCGCGTACAGCGCCACTGGGGAAAACCTCTACGAAGCCATGCACGACAACCCGGGTTATGTGGGCATCAAAGCGCCTGATCGCCTCCATCACCGCTACATCGACGAGGACGTGCCGATGAGCCTGGTGCCCATCGCTTCCATCGGCGAAATGCTGAAGGTGGAGACGCCGACGATCAAGGCCATCATCCATCTTTCCTCGCTGATGCGGGGAGTGGACTTTTGGAAGAAGGGCAGAACAGTCGATTCGCTCGGCTTGCGGGGCAAGTCGGTCAAAGAGATTCGCCTGCTGGCGGTGAGCGGGGAGGTGTGAACGATGGCACGACGGACGATGATCGCCGGGGCTTTGGGCGGGTGCGTGCACGTGGCAGGCGTCCTGTCTTTCCTCAGGATTGCCGAGCGCCACGGCTACGACACGCATTTCCTTGGCGCTGCGGTAGGGGTGGAGCGCCTGGAGCAGGCGATCGACCAACACCAGCCCGAGGCGATTGCGGTGAGCTATCGCTTGACGGCAGAGACCTTGGAACCCATTCTCGCTTCGTTGCGGCAGCTCATTGCCCGGCGCGGCTGGCAGGACAAGGTCTGGCTGTTCGGCGGCACGCCTCCGGCGGCAGAGGTGGCACGGCGCAGCGGCCTTTTTGCCGCCGTCTTTGGCGACGCCACCAGCGAGGAGGTGGAGGCCTTTTTCGCCAAGAGGAGCCAGACAATCGCCCCGGCGCAGCCCCCGCAGACCCTGATGGCGCGCGTTGCCGCTGCCGCGCCTTCGCCGATACTGCGGCACCACTTTGGGCTGCCCGACCTCAGCGCCACCATCGCCGGAGCACGCCAGCTTGCCATGGCGGGCGCCATTGACGTCTTGTCCATCGCGCCAGACCAGAACGCTCAGGAGTGCTTCTTTCGCCAGGAGGAGATGCGACCGGAGCTGGATGGCGCCGGCGGAGTACCACTGCGATCGCCGGCCGACCTGCGCGCCATCTACGAAGCGACCCGCCGCGGCAACTACCCGCTGCTGCGCTGCTACGCCGGCACCCGCGACCTGGTGCGCTGGGCGGAGATGCTCGCCGAGACCATCAACGTCGCTTGGGGCGCGGTGCCACTCTTCTGGTACAATGTGCTGGACGGCCGCTCTGACCGGGCTCTGCCTGAGGCCATCCGCGAGAACCAGGAGGCTATGCGCTGGTACGCCAGTCATGGCATCCCCCTGGAAGTGAACGAAGCGCACCACTGGAGCCTGCGCGAGGCGCCGGACAGCGTGGCCGTGGCAGCCGCATTCTTGGCGGCCTACAATGCCAAGAGGAGCGGGGCCCGCCATTATGTGGCGCAGTACATGTTCAATACCCCGGCGCGCACCTCTGCGCCCATGGACCTTGCCAAGATGCTGGCCAAGGTGGCTCTCATCGAATCGCTGCACGACGATGGCTTCGTAAGCGTCCGCCAGACGCGCACCGGGCTGGCGAGCATGAGCACGGCAGCCGATGTGGCAAAAGGCCAACTGGCCGCGTCAACCTTCTACCAGCTGGCCTTAGAGCCGCACATCGTGCACGTGGTGGCTTTCTGTGAGGGCCATCATGCGGCCACCCCAGAGGAGATTATCGAGAGCGCGGCGATTGTGCGCGGCGTGATCCAAAACCATAGCTTGGGCGCGCTGCCAGTGGCGGAGTCCCATCTGGTCAGCGAGCGGAAGGAGCAACTCCTGGCCGATGCCAAGCTCCTGCTCGAGGCAATCCGCGCCCTCCCTGCACACCACGTGGACGATCCGTGGTCTGAGCCGGAGAACCTGGCGCGGGCAGTGCAAGTGGGCATTCTCGATGCCCCCCATCTCTGCGGCAACCCCCATGCGGCAGGCAAGGTGGCCACGCAGATGAAGAACGGCGCCTGCGTGGCCATAGACTTGGCCACAGGCCATGAACTCACCGAGAAAGAGAGGTTGCAGCGCCTGGGCTTTTGACCCCCCTGGCGGCGGGGTGAGGCCGAAAGCCTCAGCTCCCCACCTGCGTTTCGTCCTCCCGTATCTTGGGCGCCATCGTCAAGCCGGTGAAGCCGAACACCACCAGGATCAGCACTGCCGCATAGTTTTGCACCGCCCACGGCAGGTACTGAAAGGGCGACACCCCGATGGTGCCGGTGACGTACACCCCTGCCATGCTCCACGGGATGAGCGGTACGATGATGGCCCCGCACTCCTCGACGAGCCGCGACAGGTTCTTTGCCGCCAAGCCCTTCTGGCGGTACACGGGGGCAAGTAGTTCGGCAGGGACGATCATGGACAGGTAGGAACTGCCGGTCACCATGGCCGTCAGAATGGCGCTGGCCGCAGTGGTTGCCACCAGGCTCCACACGCGCTCGGTGAGGCTCTTGATGTGGTCAAAGATCACCTGCAGCAGCCCAGTGCGCTGCATGATGCCGCCGAAGCTGAAGGCCGTGAAGGCCACCAGTTGCACCCCCATCATGCTCATCATGCCACCACGTGAGATGAGTCTGTCCACCTCTGCTACGCCCGTGGCCGACTTGTAGCCGGTGTCCATGGCCTGCGCAACCTCGGGCACCGAGGCACCCTGGAAGATGACCGCCAATGCGCCGGCTACCAAAGCGGAAAACAGCATGCCCGGCAGCACAGGCTTCTTTGTTGCCGCAAAATAAAAGACCACGACCAGAGGGAGTAACAGCAGCACATGGAAGCAAAAGTGCTGGCGCAGCGTCTCCATGATCAGCCGCATCGTCTCCGATTCGGCGGTGGTGGTGCCATAGCGCAGGCCGACGACGAAATAGACGACAAAGCCCAGCAACCAGGCCGGCACTGCCGAATACATCATGTGCTTGATGTGGTCGAAGAGGTTGGAGGCAGCCACTGCCGGCGCCAAATTGGTGACGTCGGAGAAGGGCGACATCTTGTCACCAAAATACGCGCCTGCGACAATGGCACCGGCTGCTGGTCCCGCCGGAATGCCTTGGGCCGTGGCGATGCCCATGAACGCCACGCCCAGCGTGCCGATCGTGCCCCAGGAGGTCCCCGTCGCCAGTGAGGTGACGCTACACACAAAGCAGGCGGTGACGAGAAAGACCTTGGGCGAAATGAGCTTGAGGCCGTAGTAGATGATCATCGGGATCGTGCCGGCGGCAATCCACGAGCCGATGAGGATGCCCACGCAAATCATGATGAGCATGGCGGGCAGCGCCTTGTGGATGCTTTCCACAATCCCCTTCTGCATGTCCTCCCACCGGAAGCGCAGGACCATGCCGAGCAGGCCGGTGAGCAGTGCGGCAGCGATGAGCAGCACCTGGGGGACGATGTGGTAGATCCCGTAGCCAATGACCAGCAAAGCCATCATCGCCAGGATGGGAATGAGCGCGACAAAAAGTGGCGGACGACGTTCTCCCCCGTGTGGCTGGTTCTTGCGTTCCATGGATAGGCTGCTCCCGTTGGTCAGCGGTCAGGTAGGCAATAGGACAAGGGGACGGCCGGCCAGGGCCGTCCCCTGTGCACTTGGCTATTCTACAGGCCGGTGAGAGGGTCAGGCAGCTTCATCTCGGTGATGCGGCCCAGCTGGTCTAAGGTGCCGGGATGTTTCTCGTCCCCTTTCTTGCACGCCTCGATGTCGCCCACCACCATGATGGTCATCTCGTCCGGCTTGATGTACTTCTTGGCCACGCGCAGAACATCTTCCTTGGTCACCGTTCGGATCTTGGCGCAGTAGGTGTCGAAATAGTCGAGCGGGAAGCCGTCGTACTCCAAAGAGGCAAAGGTGCTCATCGTGCCGATGGCTGTGGAGAACCGGTCTGGGAAGCTGTCCAGGAAGTAGTTTTTGGCCGTTTCCATCTCCTCGTCGCTCACAGGCTCCCGCCGGATCCGTTCGAACTCCTTGAGGATGAGGGAAATTGCGTAGTACACGGTCTGGGACTTGGTCTGTACATAGCCATAGAACGTGCCGGGGAAGAGATGTTCGTTGGCGAAACGCGACCCAGTGTTGTAGGCCAGGCCCTCATCAGAGCGCACCTTGCTGGTGATGCGCGAGGTGAAGCTGCCGGCGCCAAGAATAAAGTTCATCACGTTGATGGCAAAGATGTCCGGGTTGGTGTCCTTGATGCCAAAGTGCCCGACGTTCACATACCCCTGGTTGATCTGTTTCTGGATCATGAAGACGCCGGGACGATTCTTGGCGGCTACTTCCGGAATGCGGGGGATGGTCACCGGACGGCGCTGCCAGCCGGCAAAGGCCTGTTCTAACTTCTGCAGCATCTCCTGGCGTTGAAAGTCCCCTGCCACCGCCAGTATGATGTTGTTCGGGGCAAAGTAGGCGGAATGAAAAGCCATCAGGTCTTGCCGGGTGATTCCTTCGATCGAGGTCTTCGTCTCCTCCCAGACCAGGGGGTGGTTGCCGTAGAGCAGCTTGCGGAACTCCGTCTCCAAGACGGCACGCGGCTGGTCGTTCTTGGTCTTCAGTGCCTCGATGGCCTTGTCCTTGTAGAGCTTGATCTTTTCCTCGGCGAAAAGCGGGTTCATCAGCACGTCGGCGAACAGCTTGAGCACCTCTTCTCTGTCGCGTGCTAAGCACGACATGCTGGCGCTGCCAGAGGTGGTGCCGATCATGGTGCCGATGGAGGCGCCCAGGAAGGCGAGGCGTTCATCCAAGTCGTCGCCGCTGATGTTCTTGGTGCCGCCGGTGCGCATCACTTCGCCTGCCATGCGCGCCAGCCCCACCTTGTCCGGCGGGTCATAGAGGCTCCCTGTGCGGATGGTGGCCCGAATGTCCACTGTCGGCAAGGTGTGGTCCTCCTTGATGTAGACCACCATGCCGTTGCTGAGTACGGAGCGATAGTCCTTGGCCTTGGGGGGCTCGAAGGGCAGCGGCCGAAAGGAAAGCTGAGAGGGATGCTGCGGAATCTGGGCGGTGGCCGTCGCTATGGACAGCGCCACCACCGCAAGTATGGCAGTGATTAACAAGCGTCTCATGTGCGCTTCCTCCTGTAGGGCGATGGGCCTTCTTCGTCTTACCTACCTGGCGCGCCTGCCTTGTGGCGTGCGGGCGGCACGATAGAGAATGCCCACCGTGCGATTGTCTTTGACGAAGTAGGTTGCGGCCACGCGCATGATGTCTTCGGCCGTCACCGCCTTCATGCGCTCCAAGGATTTCTGCAGGTCGCGCCAGCCGAGGCCTAACTCGGCGCGACCGAGGCGGGCTGCCAGTGCGTAGGTGGAACGCAGACTCTGGACAAAGTTCGCCTCCGTCTGATTCTTGACCTTCTGCAGCTCGTACTCCGGCACCGGTTCCTTCTTGAGGAGCTCGCTCTCCTCGTACAGGGCCTGCTCCACCTCCTCAGGAGTATGGCCCGCCTCTGACTTTGGGCGGCCGCTGAAGGAGTATTGGCCGTCGTACATCATGCCGCCGCCGGAAGCGGACGCCTCCACGGCAATCCCTTTTTCCTTGACGAGCTTCTTGTAGAGCCGCCCGGTGGTGCCGTTCATGAGCCCGCTTATCACGCGGAAGACTTCCGCGTCCGGGTGCCCGGCTGGCGGCACGTGGTACATGATGGTCACCGAAGGAGGGGCCTCGGCCTCGCCGTAGAGGCGCTTTTCGCAGTACTGCTTGGGCTCCGTGGTGCGCACCGGCTCCGGGTCAGGTCCCCGCGGGATGCGACCGAAGTACTTCTCCGCTAAGGCGATGATCCCCTGGGGATTGATGTCCCCTACGTACACGGCCACGGCATTGTTCGGCACATAGTAGCGGCGATTGTACTCGATCATGTCTTGCTTGGTGAGCTTCTGCAGGTCGGCGTCCCAGCCAACCACGCTCCAGGCATAGGGGGAGGCGGCCCAGAAGGTGGCATTGAGCTGCTCGCGGAAGAAGTAGCCCGGGCTGTTCTCGCTGAGGCGCCTCTCCTCGCGCACCACCTCCTTCTCCGAGTAGAACTCGCGGAAGTAGGGGTTGAGCATGCGGTCGGACTCCAACCACATTTGCAGCTCCACCTTGTTTGACGGCAGGGTGACGTAGTACCCGGTAATCTCCTTCCCAGTGGAGGCATTGAGGCCGGTGCCACCGTTCTTCATGTACGTCTCCCACAGGTCGTCCTTGATGATGTAGCGCTTCTCGTATTTCATGAGGCTGTCGGCCTGCGCCTCCCACCACTTGATCTTGGCCTGGTCGCCGTCGCGCTTCCAGTACTTTTCGCGGTAGATGAGGTGGTAGAGGCTGTCGATCTGGCGGTTCAAGGCATCATCGGCTTGAAAGTCAGTCACGCCGATGGTGCGCGTGCCTTTGAACATCATGTGCTCGTGAAAGTGGGAAATGCCGGTGATACCCGGCCGCTCGTTGACCGAGCCGACCCGATAGTAGATGTGGCACACGACGCGTGGCACCTCGTGGCGTTCGACCATGAGGATCTTCAAGCCGTTGTCCAGCGTGTGCTCGATGACCTGATCCTCCAAGTTGAGCTCCTGGGCGTGCAGGGCCGGTGTTGCCCAGAAGAGGACAAGCACACAAGCAAGGTGCGTCACGTGTCTGCTTCGCATTAACATGAGTCTGCTCCTCCTTTGGCAAGTCCCGTTGCCGTGCTTGCGCGCAAATGCGCCAGCGGTTTTGTTCGCCATTTCACAGCTCCTTTAGCCAGATATTGCGGAACTCCACATGGGCGTCGTGCCCCAAGAAGCCGATGTGCCCCCGCTTTCTCTGCAAACCTGGGTGGGGATGGCCGTCCGGGGTGCCGGCGGCGCTCACCTGGTCCAGGTCCACGTCCACGATGGTGACACCGTTGAGCACGACCGTTATCTGGCGCCCCTGCGCCTTCACTTCCTGCACGTTCCACTCCCCGGCAGGGCGCAGATGGCCGCGCAGGGCCGGTGCTACGCCATAGATGGAGCCGTGGCACTGATACGGTTTGATGGTTGCGTACGCTGGGTGGCTATCATCCAGGATCTGCAGCTCCATGCCCTCGTAGGCGGCGTCGCCTTGCAGTGGCGCCCGGATGCCAAGACCGTTGTTAGCACCCGGCGTGAGCCGGAACTCAAAGCGCAGGATAAAGTCCTGGAACTCGTCGGCAGTGTACAGGTTGGCATGGACCCCCTTGGGGCAGACGATGGCACCGTTGCGCACGTAGTAGGCGTTCGTGGCTCCCACCCAGCCGCTGAGGTCGGTGCCGTTGAAGAGCTGGCGCCACTCCCCAGGTCGCGGTATTTCCCGGATGAAGAGGTTGCGAAAGTAGAGCTTGGTGCCGTGGCTCTGCAACTCGATCTGGCCGGCGGGGAAAATCGGCTGCGCGCGGTCCCAGTAGTTCTCCATGACCACGTTGTCCACCACGAGTTTTCCGTTCAGGAGCACGGTAACTCGCTCGCCGACCATGGTGATGTCGAAGGTGTTCCATTGCCCTACCGGGCGGTCTGCGCACACCAGCGGCTTGCTGGGATGAACCTGATTGTTGTACAGTCCCCCTGAGCCTTCCGGATGGCGGTTGGCGTCCCAGATTTGCACCTGTGGGGAGCCACGCAGGTAGATGCCGCTGTCCCCGTCGCGCTCGATTTTCCAGTCGACCAGGAGTTGAAAGTCTTCATAGTCGCGGGCAGTGCAGAGGTGGCTGCCTTTGCCGTCGAAGACCAACACGCCATCCACCACGTGCCAGTGGGCGCGCATGGTGTCGTCGGCTGCGGCTTGTGCCTGGGCCAGTTCGTCGCGGCTCATCTGCGCGCGCGTGAGCGGATTGCCCACCAGGCCCTTCCAGCCGGTGAGATCACGGGCATTGAACAGAGCGACAAAGCCTTCCGGCGGCACGTTCTGCTCCTCCGGGAGGCGACGGATTCTGATGTTGCGGTACCAGACCTCCTCGCCGTGGTGTTGGAGGGCGATGTGTCCCTGCCTTGCCAAGGCAAACCAGGGGTAGTCCTTGAACTTGCTTCCGGCGATGAGGTGCCGCAGGGAGTCGCTGGCCAGGTCATAGGCCACCACCTTCGCGCCGTTCAGCCAATGCTCCACCTTAGTGCCCTGCACCACGATGCGCGCCTGGTTGTACTTTCCCGCCGGGCGCAGACGCTTGCCCAGCGGCGCGATGAGGCCGTAGAGAGCGCCGGCGGAGGTCTTTGGTTCGCGGCCGTCGGGGTGGCGTTCGTCGTCCAACACCTGCATCTCCGGAGCAGACTGCCAGACGGCGTCGGCCTCCTCAGTCACGCGGTAGAAGATGCCGCTGTTGCCCCCGGGGGCCACCTTCCATTCCAGGACCAACTCGAAGTTGCGATAGGTCTCTTTGGTGATGATGTCCACATGCTCGCCGCCGCCGATGGTCTTCAGCGCTCCGTCTTGCACGGTCCAGCCTTCGTTGGGGAAGTTCGCGCGGTGAAAGCCTCGCCAGGCCTCCACGGAGCGCCCATCGAACAGCGTGACCCATTGGTGATTTCTGCAGGCGGCAAGGCACAGGATCGCCGCCGCGGCGCTCATCAGGCAAAGCCGATGTGCCTTCATGATAAATCCTACCTCCGCATGCTGCCGAAGGCTCAGCCTCAGCGGCAGCCCAGTTTGTTCAGATACGCAATGCTCCGCCGCACAGCCGGCGACGGATTGTCGCGCTGCTCTTCGTTCTCGTACTCGATGCACAGGTAGCCGTCGTACCCTTGGCGGCGCAGTTCGGCCACCACCGCGCGGATATTGGCCTTCCCCTGGCCGCAGGGCACGTCAGTGGCGTCGCGCCTGGCAAAGGCGTTGAGGTCCTTGAGGTGCACGTCCAGGATGCGGCCACGCAGCAGGCGCAAGGCCTCCACCGGCACCACTCCGCTGCGCAGCCAATGGCCGGTGTCGGCGCAGGCGCCCAAGTGGTGGTCGCGCTGGCGGATCTGCTCGTTGAGGGTCTCCGGGCGCGCGTATCGGGATGGCGCCGGATGATTGTGGATGGCCACGCGGATGTCATATTCCTTGGCGATGCGTTCCAGCAGTGGCAGAGCCTCGAACTCGGGCTCGGCGACTACGGTGGGAATGTGCAGCCTCTTGGCAAAGTCGAAGACCGGGCGCATACTCTCCTCGTCCCGGCCGACGTCCACCACCCCGTAGGCCACCAGGCGCAGGCCGCGCTCAGCGAGCGCCTTTTCCACCCAGTTGACCTGCTCTTCCGGCATGCGGTGGTCAAAGACCGCCCCAGGCAGGTTTGCAGCGAGCGGTTGTCCTGGGTAGGCCTGCACTGCGGACAGGCCCAGCTCTTGAATCCGGTCCAGCGCCTCGATGAAGGTGAAGGCCCGGAACGTCCAGCACTGCACGGCCAGAGGAGGCGCCGGCGTGCGGGTGGCGCACCCTACCCAGCTGGCCAGCAGCAGAGCAGCACACAGTGTTCGCGCCATGATATTCATCCTCAAGGATGCGGGTTGGTTATTGCCGCGCTAGGTGCCGAGCTTGGCCTATAGCTTGCGCGGATTCCACCTGCCTTGCGCCACCGCTGGGACGAAACTGTCCAGACCAGGCGGCGGGAAGGAGAGCGTCTTCTGTTGCTCGGCGCTCATGTAGGCAGTCATGAGCAGCTCGGTCACGCTCAGGCCGTCGTCAAAGTTCTCCATGGGCCGTTTGCCGGCCAAGAAGGACTGCACCATGTGGCGGTTTTCCGCCTCGTAGCCGTACTCGCTCTCCTCGTTGCTCACCACCGGCATCAAGCCCATCTCGGCGTTCTGCTTTTCCACCAAATCCTCGCCCTGCTCGCCTTTCACCTTTCGGCTGAAGAAGACCCGCAGCCCGGACTCGAGGGTGTTGATGGCCAGAGAATACTCCGGCCCCAGAAGCTCCATGCTCAGACGCAGCCCGGCGCCCACGTAGCACCAGGAGGTGGTGGTTTCGACAATCAGCGGCTCGCCGTGCTCGTCGTGGTACTCGATGAGCGACCTGGCAAAGTCCTCGGCAGGACGCCGGCGGTAGTCCAGCTTGCCCTCGCTATACTTCTTGAGGTGACGGACGTACTCCGGACGTTGCCACTTCAGGCAAGAGGTGTGGGCGGTCACCTTGACCGGGGTGAGCACGTTGCGCGGCGCTCCTGGCGGGGTGAGCAGGAAACGCGCCGCTTCCACGGAGTGGCACATCATGTCGTTCAGTACGCCGCCGCCCTGCAAGGTGCCCTCCCAGAACCACGGCATGTGCGGTCCGCTGTGCTCCTCGGCGGCCCGCGCCAAGTACGGCCTGCCGGCAATGGCCGCTCCGCGGGACCAGACAATCTGTTTTCCCCGTACCACGCTGGGGGAGAAAATTTGGTTTTCTAAGTAGCCGTCCAGCAGGCCGGCCTTTCTGGCTAGATCGCGCATCTTGCGTGCCTCAGCCACGGTGCGCCCCAAGGGCTTTTCGCAGGCCACGCCGATCAGCTCCCCTTGGCCCGTCTCTAAGGCATGGACGATCTCCTCCATCACCTCCAAGCGCGCATAGTTGGGGATGCAGATCCAGATGGCGTGGATGGCCGGGTCGGCCACCATGTCGGAGATGCTCTTGTACGGCTTGGCATCGCCAACGCGCAGCTTTTTGGCCAAGGAGGCCGCTGCTTGCGCAGTCCGGCGATTCTTGTCCACGATGCCTAAGATGTCGGCATCGCGTACCCCCACCCACGAGCGGATGTGGAAGCTCCCCACAAATCCTCCCCCCACGATTCCGACCCCCAGCCTGGTCACTTCCATATGCTCACCTCACTTTCTGCTTGCCTCTCAAGCCGTCGCCCGTGCCTTGCCCGCCTCCCGCTCTTCGCGGAAAAAGAGCACAAAGGCCAGGGCACACAGGATGGTCAGCACACAGGGCACCATGAACACGGCCCGCCAGTTGGTCACACCTGCCGCGGTGAACGTATCCTTTATCCAACCGGCAAAGAGACTGCCGATGAAGCGCCCCAGTCCCAAAGCGATGATGGCGATCAGACTCTGCGCCGAGGCGCGGATGTCGTTAGGTGCCACCTTGTCCACGTAGATAAATGCTGCCGTGAAGAAGAAGACATAGCAGAAGCCGTGCAGGGCCAACGAGGCGATGACCAACCAGGCCGGTTTGCCGATGGCGAAGATGATGTAGCGGATCGGCCAGGCCAACGCGCCGATGGCCAGCGTGTTGCGCATGCCGTACTTTTCCAGAAAGAGGGAAAGGAGGAAGGCCATCACAAAGATTTCCGCCACCTGGGCAATGGTCATCACTGCGGAGATCGATTTGGCCGGCAGGCCAATGACCGGCGACTGCAAGAAGGGCGCGGTGAGGATGTAGTAGAACTCCAACTCCGTGGCCACCACGAAGGTGATGCTCACGAAGATCAAGAAGTTCTTGTCGCGCAGCATCTTTAGCGCCTCAAGGAAGGCGAAGGGGTTGACGCCCTCCTTCTTCGGCGGCGTGTGCGGCAGGCTAAAGGCCTGCAGTCCCATGATGAGGGAGAAGATGCCGGCCAAGAAGAGGGTGTCGCCGCGCAACATCAGGCTCTGCCCACCGTACCGCCACGCGGCCAGGAGCCACCCGGCAGCAATCCAGCCGATGGTGCCCCACACGCGAATGCGGCCGAACTCCTTCTCGGAACTCTCCAAGTTGATCATGGCAATGGAGTTGGTGATGGCCAGCGTCGGCGCATAGAGCAGGCAGTAGAGCAACATGAGGGGCAACAGGGTGCCATAGGAGGTGAGGCGCGACATGGCAAGGAGCAACACGCCGCCTGCCAACTGCAGCATGGCGATCACCTTCTCAGAGGCAAGCCAACGGTCCGCGACCTGCCCGCCAAGAAAAGGTGCCACGATGGTTGCCAGCGGCAGGACCGCATAGATCCACCCGACTTGCACACCAGTGAACCCGAGCCGGTTCATCAAATATTCCGAAAGCACCGGTGCCCATGCCCCCCAAATCGCGTACTGTAGGAACATCATGATGCCGAGTCGTGTCTTTGTCGACATAGCGCCCTCCGCTGTGCTGGCTCTTCTCGTGGCCCGCCCTCAGACAATTCTCTGCTTGACCGGGTCCCACAAGACCTTGCGCCCTTCCAGATAGGACTTGGTGGCCATGTGGCAGGTGATGGCCTCCTCGAAGCCGCGTTCGATGTTGCAACTGGGTTGCCCGCCATTGCGAATGCAGTCTAACCACTCCTTGATGTGCAGGTGTGAGACGTCCACCCGCTTGCCCTCGCGATAGGTGTACAGGAGCCCGCGCGAGGCGAAGTACTGCTCGCTGGCCGAGGTGACCGCGTCGATGCCCTTGGCGCCTGGGTGATAGGTGAACAGCGGCAGAGAGGGGTCAATGACCCCGTCCTCGATTTTTTTCTTGAAGCGCGTAGACTCATAGTCGGGGGTCACGGTGAGAACGCCGCCCACCTCCATGGCCGCGTCGTGGCCCATAAACACCTTGCCGCGATTGCGGTTGCTGGCCAGTGTGGCGCTGTAAATGAGCGTCAGGTTGCGCTCGGGATACTCAAAGACTACGTGGAAGACGTCGGGCACGTCGCGGCCGTCCTTGTAGAAGTAGATGCCGCCGGAGGCCACCGCCGAGTGCGGTATGACCAAGTCGAGGATTTGGTTGACGGCATCGTACTCGTGCGACAGCAGGTCGCCGGAGAGGCCGGTGCCATAATCGAACCAGCAGCGCCAGCGGAAGAAGCGTTCCAAGCTAAACGGCACCTTGTGCGGCGCCGGCCCCTGGAATTGCTCCCAGTCGATGGTCTGCGGGCTGCCGTCCTTGTGGATGTCGTACACCCAGGCGCCGCCCGGCGAGTTGCGATTGGTGGTGGTCTCCACCAGGGTGATGGGGCCCAAGATGCCCTTCTGCACGATCTCTCGCGCCTTGGCATGGGTGGCCTGCTGGCGGTTCTGGTGGCCGAGCTGAAAGACGATGCCGCTGCGCGTCACCGCCTCGTGCAGGCGATAGACCTCCTCCTCGGTCCGCGTCATGCACTTTTCCAAGTAGACGTGCTTGCCGGCCTGGGCGGCATCGATGGCCATCTGCGCGTGCCAGTGGTCGGGCGTGGCGATAATCACCGCGTCCACGTCCTTGCTGGCTAATAGCTCCTGGTAGTGGCGGTAGCGTTTGGCTCCTGCCAAGGGCGCGCCGGTTCCTCCTGGCCGCACCTCGTTCTTGGAGGCCGCCAAACCGCGCTCGGCGCGCACGTCGAAGACGTCGCATACTGCGGTCAGGGCGATGTTCAGGTCTTCCTGCTTGAGCCAGTCCTCCAGCCATTTGTCCAACTTGTTCTTCTCTGCGTCGCGGCGCTTTTGCTCCACCCAATCGGGGTGGGCAAAGCCTGCTGCCCGAATCAGGTCCTCGCCGCGGCCGCCGAAGCCGATGATGCCGAGGCGGATCAGCTCGCCGGCCTTCTTGCCGGTAGTCTTGGGCAGCACGGCCGGCGCCTCGCCCAGACCCAGCTCCGACAGAATCTGCGCGCGGCGGCTTTCATCCAACGACCGCTTCTTGAGCAGACCGTAAACGAAGAGCCCCAACACTGGCACCGAAGCCAGGCCCTTGAGCACCTCGCGTCTGCCAATCCCTCGACGTGCCTGGGGTGGCTGCGCCTGGTGCTCGCTTTCGCGGACGTTCTCTTCAGGCATGGAGCGTTCTCCAACTTTCACGCATGTTGTGGGTCAACGATTCGCGGCGGACCGAACAGCAATCGGTCCAGGCCTACTATCCTGCCGGTGGGGAAAAGCGCCAGTACCACCAGCGCACACAACTCGACGAGGTTCTTGTTGACGATGAGATAGCTGCCCTCGGTCGGGGAGGAGTACTTGAAGCCGACGAAGGGCGGATTGCAGAGGTAGTAGAGAAGGAGCAACACTGCGCCGGCAATAGCCGCCGGCCTGGTGAGACAGCCGACGATGAGCCCCAGCCCAATGGCGATGAGGCCGTAGATGTTCAGCCAGTCGACGAGGCGCAGCGCCGTCGGATTGGCCACGATGGAGGTGCAGAACCCGGAAAGGAAGCCCTTGGCCTCCAACAGATAGCCGGACGACGACCAGTACGGATTGAGCAGCTTGGCCAGCCCTTCGTAGAGGAAGTGCCAGCCGATGAGCATGCGCAGGGCGACCAAGGCGCCTAGCTGCCAGCCGGAGCAGGTTACCTTTTCAGACGGGGATGTCTGGGATGTCATGAGCTCCTCCTTGCTATGTGAACGACAAGAGGACGCCAGGTCCTGACCGGAAAGTGCCTGAGGCGTGTCAGCAAGGGAGAGCAGGGCATTGAGCGGCTCGCTGCGCTGTCCGGGATGGAGATTGGGGTCTGAGTTCCTCGCGTTTTCTGCACCGCATCCTCCCTCCAGGGGCGCCATTGCGCAAGGCCACCAGCCCGGGCCAGTACCGTGCGCCCTCTGGCCGACAAGATAAGGAATTTGTGGCTGGAAGTCAAGAAAAAAGATGGGGCAGTTTGGACCGATGCGGTTCCTATTCCCGCCCCACCCTCTCTGCTTCCTCCTGCACCACCCGCCACGCCAGTTCCACATCCGCCCAGGTGGTGCGCAGGTTGCCGATGGCTAAGCGCAGGGCATACACGCCACGCAGCACGGTGTGGGAGAGCATGGCCTTTCCCGTGCCGTTCACGGCGGCAAGCAGTCGCTCGTTCAGCGCATTGAGGCGCTCCTCCGGCACCCCGCGCGGCCGATAGCGAAAGACCACGGTGCTGAACGGCACCGGCGCCACCAGCTCAAAATCAGGGTGGGCAGCAATGGCCTCAGCCAAACGTTCGGCATAGGCCATGTGCTGGCGCAACGCCTGGGCGATCCCGGCAGTGCCCAGCGAGCGAATGACCATCCATAGCTTCAGGGCGCGGAAACGCCGTCCCAAGGAGACGCCATAGTCCATCAGGTTGGTCACCTGGCCCTGCTCGGCGGTGCGCAGATACTCGGGCGTGAGGCTAAAAGCCTGGCGCAGCACCTCGGGCCTGCGGCAGAAGAGCACGCTGCAGTCGATGGGAGTGAAGAGCCACTTGTGCGGGTTGACGACAATAGAGTCGGCCCTCTGCCAGCCGGTGAACAGGTAGCGCTTTTCCGGCACGATGGCGGCGGCGCCCCCGTAGGCTGCGTCCACATGCAGCCACAGGGCATGCTCGGCGCACAGCTCGGCAATTGCCGCTACCGGGTCGACGCTGGTCGTGGAGGTGGTGCCGATGGTGGCCACCACGCACAGGGGGCGATGGCCGGCGGCCTCATCGGCGCGGATGGCCTGCTCCAAGGCGCGAACATCGATGCGGTACTGGGCGTCACAGGGAATTGTGCGCAGCCACTGCTGGCCGATGCCTAAGACGATTGCCGCCTTTTCGATGGACGAGTGCGCCTGGTCGGAGGTGTACATGCACAGGCGCGGTAGGTCGCTTCTGCCACTCAGCCCCTGTTCGCGAATCGCCAAGCCGACAGCCTCGCGCGCCGCAGCCATAGCGCAGAGACTGCTCACCGAGGCGGTGTCGTTGATGACACCGCAAAAGTCCTCTGGCAGGCCGACTATCTGCCGCAGCCAGTCCAGGACAACCTGCTCCAGTTCTGTTGCCGCCGGCGAGGTCTTCCAGAGCATGGCGTTCACGTTGAGCGCCGAGGAGATGAGCTCGCCCAAGATGCCTGGACAGGAACCGGTGATGGAGAAATAGGCGAAGAAACGCGGGTGGTTCCAGTGGGTGATACCGGGCAGAACCACCCGCTCAAAGTCGGCGAGGCTGTCAGCAAACGGCTGCGGCTGTTCAGGAGGAGAGGCAGGGAGCTGTGCTTTGATTTGGCCCGGTGCGGCGCGCGACAGCACCGGATAGGAGCGCAAGTTCTCCAAATACGAGCTCACCCAGTGGAGCGTCTGCTCGGCGTGCCGCCGGAACTCCTCAGGCGACCAGTCGCCGACGCTCTCTTGAGAAGGAATGTGCATGGTGCTCCTCATCGTTCTGTGTTCGTCACCAGAAAATGGCGTACAGCGTCACCGTGAGGGCGATGACCACGGCGCCCATCAGGTACACGTGCGGGTGGTTGCGCGTGTCCAGGGAGGAAACGGGCAGCGTCACCGGCCTCTGCAGCGGCCGCGCCCGGGTGATGATGAGCATGCAGATGGCCAGCACGATGAACACCAACGCCATGTGATGAAGAAAAGCCCACGAGTTGAAAGCCGCCACTGCGCGATAAGCGCCAGGAGCAAAATTCTGCAGGCCGGGGATGTGCCAGATGAAGCGCCCGAAGCGGCAGAAGCCGTACAGCGGCAAGCCGATGAGCATGGCCGCCTTGCCTGCGGCAGGGGGCGCCTTCTTGACCACTAACCCCACCAGAAACGCGGCGACAATTCCCGGCGAGATAAAGCCCCAAATCTCTTGAATGTAGCTGAACACGCCCTTGAACTTGGAGATGATGGGCGCCCACAGGCAGGCGACCACGACAATCACCGTGGTCACCAGCCTGCCCGCGCGCACCAGGTGGCGCGCCGAAGCCTGCGGCCTGAGGTACTTGGCGTAGATGTCGATGGTGAAAATCGTCGAGGCCGAATTCAACCCGGAGTTGAAGGTGCTCATCACCGCGCCGGCAAGGGCGGCCAACATGACCCCACGAAGCTGGGGCGGCAGGAGCTTGCTGATCATGTGCGGATAAGCCTTGTCGGCCACGGTGATCTCGCTGCCGAAGAGCTGGTAAGCCATGATGCCGGGGATGACGATGATGAAGGGGATGCAGAGCTTGAGCAGCGCCGCCAACATGATGCCCTTTTGCCCCTCAGCCACACTCTTTGCCCCCAAGGTGCGTTGGCTTATGAATTGGTTGAGGCCCCAATAGAAGAGGTTGGGAATCCACAGGCCCCCGACAAAGACCGCAAGCCACGGCACATCCGGATCGTTCCAGGGGAGCACCACGTGGAGCTTGTGGGCATTGGCACTGGCAAAGCTCTGCCAGCCGTGGAAAATGTTGCCGTGCCCGAGGAAAGTCAGTCCCAAGATCGTAACCAGCGCCCCGCCGATGAGCAGCCCTGCGCCCTGGATTAGGTCGGACCACACCACCGACTTGAGCCCACCGTAGATCGTGTAGCTGCCGGCGATGATGCCGATGAGCCAGATGCCGGTGATGTTTGCCCAGTGCTCGGCGCGCGCCTGCTCCATGCCGAACCGTTGCACGAAGAGGCGCGGTATGTCGAAGATGGCGTTGAGCGCCACGGCCCCGCTGTAGAGAACCGTGGCCAACAGCACCACAACATAGGCCGCCATGATGTAGGTGGCCATGATGGTGCGCGTGGCCACATCGTAGCGGTACTCCAAGAACTCCGGCATGGTGTAGATGCCGGCCTTGAGGAAGATGGGCAGAAGCCACCACGCCACGATCACCAGGGTGATGGCTGCCATCCACTCGTAGCTGGCTATGGCCAGCCCCACGCGCCCGAAGGCAGAGCCGGCCATGCCCACAAAGTGTTCCGTGGAAATGTTCGACGCGATGAGCGAAAAGCCCACCAGGTACCAGGTCAGCTTGCGACCGGCAAGGAAATAGTCCTCAGAGGTCTGCTCGCGACGGCCGGCGTAGAGCGATACCGCCATGACCGCGCCCAAGAAGCCGGTGAAGACCACCAAATCGATCCATGTCAGTCCCATGCGCGTTCTTCCTTCGGCGAATGTCTAACAGAACCATGGACGCCAGTGACGAAGCCAGCAATCAAACCGCCTCAACCCCCTCCAGCTTCGCCACCCCTCAGCCTGCCTCGAAAGCGGCGTTGGCGCGGCTACGGCGAATAGCAGTGCGCTCCAGCCTCACTGTGGCGAAGCGCGGCTTGCTCCTTTGGGACGCGCGAGGTAGCGGTTCCTTCTGCTGCTACCCGGTGCGGGCGAGCTCTCCTCGGAGGAGCTCATTGCGGAGCAATGGCCCCGTGCCTGAGATGCGCGCCTGCCGGCGTCTCCCCCCGAGGAGCGCGATTCCGGTTGCTTACCGCTTGCCAAAGATTCCGGGCCTCCCTTGGTGCAAGGTCAGTGGAACAGCGGTGCCGCGCGGCCGTACGCCTCGTCCCAGGCTGCCCTGTGCTGAGGCCGGTACTCCTTGAGCGGGAAGGAGCGCGCAATCAGTTCGCGCGCCTCTGCAAGCGAAGCCAACTGCCCCGTGGCAATGGCCTGCACGGCGATGTTGCCCAAGGCGGTGGCCTCCACCGGTCCGGCCAACACTGGAAGCCCGGTGGCGTCGGCTGTGAACTGGTTGAGGAGCTCGTTCTGTGAGCCCCCGCCTACGATGTGCAGCACTTCCGGCTGCACGCCAGTGATGAACCTCAGCCTCTCGACCAGGAAGCGATACTTGAGGGCCAGACTTTCCAAAACGCAGCGCACGAAGCCGCCCTTGCTCTGCGGTGGTTGCTGGCCGGTCTTCAGCGCAAAGTCGCGAATGGCCGCGGGCATGTCCGGTGGATTCAGGAACGAGGCATCGTCGGGGTCCACCAGGGTGGCAAAGGGTTGGGCGTCTTTGGCCAGCGCCACCAACTCGTCGTAACTCATCGATCTGCCCGACCTTTCCCAGTCGCGTCGGCAGCGCTGCAGAAGCCACAGCCCCATGGTGTTGCGCAGGAAGCGGATCGTGCCGCCCACCCCGCCTTCGTTGGTAAAATTGCCTTGCAGGGAAAGCTCGCTGATCATCGGTTCCTGCAGCTCCACGCCCAGAAGCGACCAAGTGCCGGAGCTGAGGTAGGCCCAGGAGCCCTGGCCGGCTGGCACCGCAGCCACGGCGCTGGCGGTGTCGTGGCAGGCTGGGGCGATGACTTGCACGCGGGGCAAACCCACACGGGCTGCCACTTGCTCAGACAGCGGCGCAAGGCGGGTGCCGGGAGCAGTCAGCGGCAGGACAAGCTGGCGGGGCAGACCCAGGCGGGAGAAAAGCGCCTCTTCCCAGGTGCGCGTGCGCGCGTTGAGCATCTGCGAGGTGGAGGCAATGGTGTACTCGCAGCTCTTCTCGCCGGTCATGAAAAAGTTGAATAGGTCGGGCATGAAGAGGAGCGTGCGGGCGCGGGCCAAGACCTCAGGCTCTCTGCGTGCCGTGCACACCAACTGGAACAGGGAGTTGAACTGCATGAACTGGCTGCCGGTGAGCCGGTAGAGCTCCTCGCGCGGAATGGTGGCAAATACCTCTTCCATCACCCCTGCGGTGCGGCTGTCGCGGTAGGCGTAGGGGTCACTCAGCAGGCGATCGTCAGCATCCAACAGGCCAAAGTCCACGCCCCAGGTGTCAACCCCGATGCCAGCTAGCTCTTTGTGCCCGGCTGCAGCAGCCGCAGCGAGCCCGCGCTCGAGCTCGCCGCGCAAGTAGGCCAAATCCCAGTGGAGGTGGCCGTCGCGTGTCACCTGCCGGTTGGCAAAGCGGTGCAGTTCGGCAAGTTGGATGGAGCGCTCGTCGACTAACCCCAGCATTGCCCGTCCGCTTTCTGCGCCAAAGTCAAAGGCCAAGTATTTCCGCGCTGCCATGGTCGCTGCCTCGTGCTTGTTTGGCGATTACCGACCGTAGAGCGGCCCAAAGTTCTTGCAGGCGCGAAAGTCAGCTCCCTCCAGGTCCTTGGTGCCAAAGGCCCCCCAGGCGCTTGGCCTGAAGATGCGCTCGCGCGGCACATTGTGCATCGCTACCGGAATGCGCAGCATGGCGGCTAAGGTGATGAGGCGGTCGCCGATGTGCCCGTAGCTGACGGCGCCGTGGTTGGCTCCCCAGTTGGCCATGACCGAATAGACGTCGGTGAAAGGGCCTTCGCCATTGAGCACCGGCACGAACCAGGTGGTCGGCCAGGTGGGATTGGTCCTGCGGTCTAAGGTGCGGTGCACCTCCAAGGGCAGGTCCACCGTGTAGCCCTCAGCAATTTGCAGGACCGGCCCCAGGCCGCTCACTATGTTCACGCGCGACATGGTTACCGGCATCTCGCCCACAGTGAGGAACTGCGAAGAGAACCCGCCGCCTCGGAAGTAGCCGAGGTCTGCCGGGCACCAGCGCGTCGCCTCTAAACATGCCTTGGCCTCCTCTGGGGTGATTTCCCAGAAGGGCTTGATCGCCGGCTTGCCGCCCCGCCGTTGCTGGCCGCAGCCGTCCAAACAGGCGGAGCCGGAGTTGATGAGGTGAATGATACCGTTCTCGGCGCGGCCGCTGAGTTTCTTGCCGGTCACGCGCTGCACCGCGGCCGGACTCCAGTAGGTGCGCACGTCGGCAAAAATCTGCGCCGTGTCGGTGAGCAGATGGCCAAAGAGCATCGCTACCCCGTTCAGGCAATCGTTCTCCGTGGCAACAAGGTAAGGCTGGCGAATGCCGTTCCAGTCGAACGAGGAGTTGAGCATTGCCTCCAAAAAGTCGCCATTGGGAAAGTGGTCGGTCCACTGCCTTTGCCCCTGGAACCCGGCCAGCAGGGCGTTGTGGCCGAGCGCCTCCTCGCCATAGCCCAGCTCTGCCAAGCGAGGATTGCCCGCCATGAGGTCGCGGGCGATCATGGTCATCTTGACCACGGTCTCCCATTCCCAGTCCTTGCGCTCCCGGCTGTGCTGCCCCTCCGGCGGGTTGGGGTCCTCGCCTTCCTGGCAGTACTTCTTCACCCAGGTCAGGGCGCGGGGGAACTCCTCCGGATCGAAAATCTTCTGCTCCAGCCGACGGACGAACTCGCTCATGTCCACGTGCTCATAGCGCATCCCCAGATAGTGCAAGAGAAAGCCGGGGTCGACGATGGAGCCGGCGATGCCCATGGACACGCCGCCCATCGCCAAGTAGGAGGTGCCGCGCATGGTGGCCACGGCCAGCCCTGCCTTGGCAAAGCGCAGCAGCTTGTCGGCCACATCATCCGGGATTCTGGTCTCGTCGGCGTCTTGCACGTCGCGGCCATAGATGGCAAACGCAGGCAGGCCCAATTGGCTGTAGCCAGCCAACGCCGCCGCCAAGTAGACGGCCCCGGGCCGCTCCGTGCCGTTGAGTCCCCAAACCGCCTTCGGCGTCAAGGGATCGGTGTCCATCACCTCGGTGCCGTAGCACCAACAGGGGGTGACCGTGAGCGACACGCCCACGCCCTCGCGCGCGAACTTTTCCGCCGCAGCGGCCGCTTCGGCCACGCCGCCGATGCAGGTATCGGCTATGACGCACTCCACGGGCAGGCCGTTGGCGTGGCGCAGGATCTCGGTGAGCAGACGAGCGGCATTGCGCGCCATCTGCATGGTCTGTGCCTCCAGGGATTCGCGCACCCCCTGACGGCGGCCGTCGATCACCGGCCTGATCCCTATTTTGGGAAGCGTCCCGCGCAGCCGATTGCGTGGGGCAACCTGGAGAAAGTCACTTGTCACTGCCATGGTGTCTCGCTCTCCTTTTGCCTAAGAATTTGGTTCCTCATCGGTGCTTCACTGGACTGTTTCTATCGACTGGATGACCCGCATGGTTTCGCGCGCCACCACCAACTCTTCATTGGTGTGCACTACCAGCGCCGCAATGCGCGAGTCTTCGGCGGAAATGACCGGGCCGTGGGCCTGGTTGCGTTCGTGGTCCACCTTCATGCCCAAGAAAGCCAACGACGCCAGCACCTCGGCGCGGAGCTCGGCATCACACTGCCCAATTCCGCCGGCAAAGGCGATGGCATCGATCCCCTCCAGAAGCACCAGGTACTCGCCGATGTACCGCTTGCTGTCGTAGATGAACTTGTTCCTCGCCAACAACGCCCGCTGGTCGCCACGGGCGACGGCCGCCTTGATGTCGCGCATGTCCTCCGAAATCCCGGACAGGCCTTTCAGCCCTCCGTCCTTGCTGCACTCTTGCAGCGCCTGCTCCAGGGTGATGCCCCTTTTCTTCATGATGTACGGCAGCACGAACGGGTCCATGTCGCCGATGCGCGTTCCCTGGATGAGCCCCGATTGCGGCGTGAAGCCCATGGAGGTATCGATGGATACGCCGTTCCTGATGGCGCACAGGGAGGAGGAGCCGCCCAGATGGCAGGAGATGATGCGATGTCGGTCTGGAGGGAGGTTGAGCACCCTGACTGTCTCCTGGGCGACAAAGCGGTGCGAGGCCCCGTGGTAGCCGTAGCGCCGCACGCCAAATTTCGCGAACCACTCGTAGGGCGCGCCGTAGACTTTGGCATAGTCCGGGGCTGCCGCATGGAAACCAGGCTCGAACACGCCCACAAGGGGGGTGGCCGGCAGCAGCTCCCGAAACATACGGATAGCTGCCAAGTAAGGCGGGTTGTGCGCAGGCGCAAGCTCGGCAAAGTCCTCCATGGCCTGGAGAACTTGATCCGTGAGGAGTACCGAGCCGCTCAGCTCGCCGGCCTGCACCGTCTTGAACCCCACGCCGTCGATCTGCGCCAGGCTGCTGAGCACACGGTGGGGTGGGCCGGTGAGAAAATGGAGGGCCTGCTGCACGGCCTCGCGGTGACTGCCAATGGCTGCGGTGCTGCGTGCCACCTGTGTACCGGCCACCCAGAAGGTGAGCGTGGCCTCCGCGGAAGCGATGCGCTCCACGTGGCCGCGCGCCCGCTCGGTCTCCGCCGGCATCTCCAACAGCTGGAACTTTAGACTGGTGGAGCCGATGTTGCAAATGATGAGGTTCACGGCTGCGCTGCTCCTTGGCTTGGCCTCGGTCAGGGACGATGAAATAGGGCTGCGGCGGGAATGGGCTGCTTGTCAATTCCTGGTCCGGCCCACAGCACTTCCAACAGGTCGCCCCCCGTCCTTTCGAAAAAGGTGACCGTGATCGGGTGGAAGCCTGCCGCCAAGGGAATTGCTCCGCTGCGCTCCAGCGCGCCATGCAGCCCGTCGTTGTCCACTACCTGCTGTCCGGCGACGAAGAGGCAACTGCCGTCATCAGACACGGTGAAGAATCGGTACACGCCGTCCTTGGGGACGTGCACGAAGCCGGTGTAGCGGAAGGCAAAGTGCTCGCTGGTGTCGCGCGGCGCAAAGTCGAATGTGGACACCGTGCCCGATTTGACCGGGGTCAGCGAGTCAAAGTCAGGCAGCACGTCCCACACGCCGTGGTAGAACTCGTAGCGCAGCCCGTTCACCAGGCCAGCGATGTGCGCTGCAGGTATGGCAGGCACTTTCAAAAAATCGGCCTGGCTGACCGCGGAAAGCGCCTTTTTGCCTCGAAAGCACCGAGCTTTGACGGTGGTTGTCGCGGTCAGCCGCAGGGGGCCCGTGGCCAGCGGCGAGCGGGCAGTGGGTTCGCTGCCGTCGGTGGTGTGGCGCACCTCCAGCCCTTGCAGCGGGGAGGTGATGCGCACGGCGAGCGAGTCGATGAAGATGTCGTTTTCTGCCTCGATGAGCGGGGGACGAACTACCTGCGGCGGCCCATCGATGTCCAGCACCACAACCGAGTTCGCGCTGTCCGGTGCTTGCGCCGGCACCTGGATGACCAGCGCATCCTCCTTGCGTATTACCCTGAGGGGCTTGCGCGGCTCGGCGAGCAGGAAGGCCTTGTGCGGCCTGTTGAGGATTTCGGGCACCATGAGGCTGCCGTCGGACGGCCAGTCGAACACGTGCAAGTAAAGGCGGGTGCGTTTGCCAGTCAGCGCCTTTTGCGTGCAGCGGCCCCACGGCAGCAGCGCAAATGGGCTCGCCTGTGTGCCGTAAATGGCCTCGCCGTTCGCGCGCATCCATCTGCCAATGGCCTTAAGGCGTTCCACGCACGGTTCAGGGAATTCCCCTTCCGGTGTGGGGCCCACGTTGAGGAGGAAGTTGCCGCCCTTGGAAGCAATGTCCGCCAGCGTGCGGATGAGCTCCGTGGGGGATTTCCAGTCGTGGTCGAACTTGTTGTAGCCCCAGTGGCGGTTCATGGTCATGCAGGTTTCCCAGTCGACGCCCGGCAGGCCGGTAGCCGGCACCTCCTGCTCCGGCGTGCCAAAGTCGCCCACGAATTCCCCCTCGCGGTTGAGGCCGGCCATTCCTTCGCGCCCCACATCCACGCGGTTGTTGACGATGACCTGCGGTTGCAGCGTCCGGCACAAGTTGTACAATTGCACGCCGTACTCATGGCGCCAGGTATCCTCCCACTCGCCATCGAACCACATGACGCCGATGGGCCCATAGTTGGTGAGGAGTTCGGTGACTTGGCCGTGCAGGTACTGGCGGTATCGGGCATAGTCGGCCCCGACAGCCGGGCGCTTTTCCCAAGGCCGTCTGGGCAGATAGTCGGGGTGGTGCCAGTCCATGATGGAGTGGTACCAGCAGATCTTCAGGCCGTGTTTGGCGCAGGCCTCTGCCAACTCCCGCATGATGTCGCGCTTGAACGGCGTCGACATCACGTCATAGTCCGTGTGCTTTGAATCAAACAGGCAGAAGCCGTCGTGGTGCTTGCTGGTGATGACGATGTACCTCATCCCCGCTTCTTTGGCCAGGCGCACCCATTGGTCGGCGTTGAATTTGGCCGGATTGAACTGGTGGAGGAACTGTTCGTACTGCTCCAGCGGGATCTGGGCGGTGTGCAGGATCCACTCGCCGTGTTCGGTGTTGCCCTGCCACTCGCCGGCAGGGATGGCGTACAACCCCCAGTGGATGAAAAGGCCGAACCGGGCCTCGCGCCACCAGTGCATGCGCGCATCCCGTTCGGCCGGGGTCTCGGGGAGCTTCTGAGCATTCATCGCACCCACCATGGCAAACAAGACAGCGATGGCTGCAAGGCGGATGCCCTGCCGCATACGTCGGTTCTCACGCATCGGGGCTCCTTTCTGCGCAAGGGCTTTGTCCTTCATGGTGGAAACGAACAGCGCAACTCGGGGAGGCCAATTTAACAAATCCCGGGCAGGAGTGCAAGGACAATCTTGCCTATTGCACCCGCCAGAAGAGAGCCACGCGTACTGCCCCCCGGCCTGTCGCGTGGCGCCGCCTCCAACTTGTGACCGGGCCAGAACGAGGCCGCGGCCGGTTCATGTGGGAGGCGACACCATGGCCGAAACGCCTGCAGAAACGACTCGCATGGGTCCTATCGGGGAAGACGGCGAAAAGCAGCCCGTTCTCCCCCGTGGCCCGGAAGAATGGCGGCAAGGCGGCGTTTGCCCGCCTGCACCGGGCAAATCAACCTCGATAGAGTCTCGTGGCCCTTGCGCCCTGGGTCTGTCTCAGCGCGCGGAAAAGCGATAGACTGTGCCCTGCCGATACGTCTCTCCGGGGCGGAGCACGACGGACGGGAAGTGCGGTGTGTTCGGGGAATCCGGAAAGTGTTGCGCCTCGAGGCAGAAGCCGCTGCGGTGGCCGTAGGCCTTCCCGCTCTTCCCCACGTGATGCCCGTCCAGGAAATTGCCGCTGTAGAACTGCAGTCCGGGCTCGGTGGTGAGGACTTCCATCACCCGGCCGGAGGTGGGCTCGTACACCGTGGCCGCCAGCGCGAGCATCCCGCCGCCGGAGTTGAGGACGAAGTTGTGGTCGTACCCCCGACCATTGCGCAGCTGTTCGTCATCCCAATCGATGCGCTGGCCGACGGGCGTCGGCTGGCGGAAGTCGAATGGAGTTGCCTCCACGCTGCGGAGCTCGCCGGTGGGGATCAGCCCCGCATCCACCGGCGTGAAGCGGTCCGCCAAGATTTGCAGCACGTGGCCGAGAATGTCGCCGCTCCCCTCGCCAGCCAAGTTGAAGTAGCTGTGGTGCGTGAGGTTCACGATGGTGGGCTTGTCGCTGGTCGCCTCGTAGTCGATGTGCAGCTCGTTCTGATTCGTGAGGCGGTAGGTCACGACGGCCCGGAGATTCCCGGGATAACCTTCCTCCCCATCCGGACTGAGGTACGTGAGGCGCACGCCCACGGCGTCCTTCTCCCGAACCGGCTCGCCCTGCCACACCACCTTGTCGAAGCCCCTCACCCCGCCGTGCAGGTGATTCGGTCCGTCGTTGGTGGCCAGACGGTACTCGACGCCGTCCAGCACGAAGCGCCCGTTGGCAATCCGATTGCCGTAGCGCCCCACGATCGCACCGAAGTACGGGGAGTCCTCCAGATATGGCTGCAAGCTACTGTAGCCGAGCACGACATCGGCGAACTTCCCCTGCCGATCGGGCACCTCCAACGACACCACTATGCCGCCGTAGGTGATGATCCGCGCCTTCATTCCGTGCGCATTGCGGAGGTCGAACGCCTCCACGACCCGCCCGTCCGGCATCTTCCCGAAGACCTCGTGCGAGACCTGCATGCCTCCTCCTTGCTGCTTACCGCAGTTCACGTGGATCCAAGCTCCCAAGCCGAGCAGAACCAGTGCCGTGCCGACCGTCGTTCTCATAGCCAATCTCCCTCCTCCTCAGCCATACCGGTCACGCCTTCAATGGAAAAGGATCCCGGGGGAAAGCGGCTGCTTCGGCAAGCCGGGGCCTTCGATGCCGACCTCGAGCGCCCAGCCGCCGCGTCTCTGGAAGTACTCCACGCGGAACGGATGGAATCCCTCTTGCAAGGCGATGGCACCGGACTTCTCCCTCGCGCCGTGCAACCCATCGTTGTCCACCATAAGCTGATCGCCGACGTGGAGGCGAGACCCATCGTCGGAGCGCAGGTAGAACAGATACACGCCTGTGACCGGGACGTGGAGGTAGCCGGAGTAGACGAGGCCAAACAGCGTGTCGCGTCGCGTGGGAGCAAGATCGACTGCCGGGTGCGTCGTCTCCTGCACCGGCTGCAGGCTGGCAAAATCCGGGAGCTTCTCCCATTCCCCCTCGTAGTAGCGGACCCGCAGGCCGGGCGCGAAACCTTTCTCCGGGACGGGCGCAAGCGGGGCAACCTTGCGGAAGCTGTACGTCGCCACATCGCTCTCCTGCCCATCCGGCCAGAAGGCCTTCGCCTGCAGGATGCGGTCTTCCGTGATCGGGATCGGCCCGCTGTAGACGGGATCTTGCCGGGTCGGAATTCGGCCGTCCAACGTGTAATGGATCTCAGCTCCGGGCCGGAAGGTGATCAGCGCGGCATCCGCGCGCTCGATGAAGAGGGTCACGCGGTTGGCGAGCGGCGGCGGCAAGTAGCCACAATTGGCCCGTGCCACGGCCTCGGGCGGGATCTTGGCCACCTCGCGATCGTAGGTGAGCAGGCCGTTGTTCTCCGTCTCCACATCGGTGATCTGCGTGTACACGGCGGCGCTGAGCCCCTCCTCTCGGGCCAAGCGATGCACGCCGGTGAGCACTTCGACGTACCTCTCGCGCAGCCGTTCCCGCGTGGGCAGGAGATCGTAGCCCCAGCCCCGCTCCGTCCAGGTGTGGCCTGCCACGACGTGGCCCAATCCCCCGAATTCACCCAACACAGCGGCCCGCCCCGGCTCCACCGGCGGCGCGATGGGATCCGGGTAGGAGTGGACGTCGTGGACGTCGCCGACGCCAGCGTCCGTCCAGCCGCTGGCGTTGTCCACGAGCCGACTGGGGTCGAGCCGCCGGACGAATTCGACGATGCGCTCCGTGTCGTACTGTCCCCAGTCCTCATTAAAAGGCACCCACATGATGATGCAGGGGTGATTGAAACGACCCCGCACCATCGCCTCGAGTTCGCGCTCGAATTGCTCCCGCTCCTCCGGGGTGCGATTGGCGCCGCTGGGCATGTCCTGCCACACGAGCAGGCCCAGGCGATCGCACCAGGAGTACCAACGCTCCGGCTCCACCTTCACATGCTTACGCACCATGTTGAAGCCCATGCGCTTCATCATCTCCAGGTCGAAGCGGAGCGCTTCATCCGTAGGCGCCGTGTAGATCCCGTCCGGCCAGAACCCCTGGTCCAGCGGGCCGATCTGGAAGAGGGGCACGCCATTGAGCAGGATGCGAGTGACGCCGCTACTATCCGGTCCGATGGTCACCTTGCGCATGCCGAAGTAGCTCCGCACTTCGTCGATCTTCCTGCCGCCTCGCTCGAGGGCAACGGTCAGATCGTAGAGGAACGGGTCGTCCGGTGACCAAAGCCTGGGGGATGGGATGGTGAGGACCAGCTCCCTGTCCGCCGGCCCCGATTGCCGGGCAACTTCTCTGCCACTGGCCGTCGCCCTCGCCACCAGGCGCAGGCTCTTTGTCTCGTCGCGGATTTCCGCCGACACAAGCAGCGTGCTCCGATCCACGTCGGGCACCAGGCGCAAGCCCGCGATGAATGTCTCCGGCACCGGTTCCAGCCAGACCGTCTGCCAGATGCCGCTCGTCGGTGTGTAATAGATCCCGCCGGGGGTGAGGGTCTGCTTGCCCCGCGGCTGCCCGCCTGCATCGGTCGGGTCCCAGAGCGCAACCACGAGCTCCTGCTTTCCGCGGGGCCGGAGCGCCTCGGTGACGTCCAGGCTGAACCGATCGTATCCACCGCGATGTTGGCCCAGCCGGACGCCATTGAGATAGACCTCCGCCTCCCAGTCCACGGCGTCCAGGTGGAGGAGAACCCGGCCCTGCTGCCAGGAATCGGGGAGCCGGAACGTGCGGCGGTACCACAAGCGCTCCTCCAAGCTCACCCGCCTCGCCAGTCCGGAAAGGGCCGATTCCACGGGGAACGGGGCGAGGATCCGGTGCGGAAAGCTAGCCGGGCGTGCACTCTGCCTCGCGACGATCGCCAGTTGCCAGAGGCCATTGAGGTTTAACCAGTCCTTCCGCGCCATTTGCGGCCTCGGGTACTCTTGCCAGGCGTTGTCGGGCGAGACCTCCTTCGCCCAGCGCGTGAACAGTGGGCTTGGAGCCGGTTGCCAGCCGGGGCTCCGCTTGCGGCAGGCCAAGAAAGAAAGGAGCATCGCCACCGCGAGGGTCCAAAGGACAACAGAGATTGTGCGATGGTAGCATGCGTCCATCTGCTTCCTCCTAAGCCCGGCGGATTGGGGGCGTCGAGCATGTCCCCTTGCGCTTAAAGCGGTGTCCACCCACGGCGCTTCGCAAATTAAGGAATCACTAGGAAAAAGTCAACCTGTTTCTTAGGCATTGGAAAAGTGAGCCGGCCCGACTCCTACGCAGCTGAGCGTATTGCTCAGTTCGGCCTTTGGCCCGGAGGCGTCCCGATCACTTTGCGGCCCAAGCGGAAGGCGGCAACGCCCCGGGCCGAACGAAGCGGCGGATGGCCATTTCGAGCCCGAAAAAGAGTCCTGAATGGCGCGGGGGGCAGGAGAGGCTTCCGAGCTCATGCGCGCTTCCTCTCTCGTGAACCCTCCGATGTTGTCGCTCCTTCCCACAAGGGGACCGCAGATGTGCCCGACGCTCGGGGCGCCTGTCCCGGCCCTGTTTCGCGTGGCATGCAGGATGAGCGGCCCAAGCGGAGCTTCTACGGTGTGTCGCTCCAGGGGCATTTTTGGCTTGGAATTTCGCCACGCGTGCCTTATATTTCCGCAGAAGGACGGATCAGTCCAGAGGCGGAAATATCATGCTTTGGCAGCAACTGACAGAGCTGGCTAAGGAGCAGCGACTTCCCCTGAGCATTGTCCTGGCGGAAGCACTGCACCTGGCGGTGTTGCAGGCGCTTTTCACCCGGCCGCAAAGCGATAGGATCGCCTTCCAGGGCGGCACGTGCCTGCATCTGGTCTACGGGGGGTACCGCTACTCCGAAGACCTGGATTTCGCCGGCAAGGAGATCGACCGCCCCTTCTGCGACCGCCTGGTGGAGGAGGCTCGATCGCCCATCGAGAAGGCCGTGGTGCAGATGTTGGGGTTGGGCTCCTTCGAGTGGCGCTTTCCCGAGACGACCAGAGGAGCCAAGGTCTCGGCCTATTGGTTCCTTTTCCAGCCGCAGGGGCAGAGGCAGAGGTACAGGCTCAAGATTCAATTCGGCCAGTTTCCGGTCTACCAGGTTGAAGCAAGGCCCGTGCGCTCGCAGATGGATGTGCTTAGCCGACAGCCGCTCGTTGTCGCGCTCTCTCCGGCTGAGCTTCTGGCGGAGAAGCTGGCCGCGCTCTACGGGCGGCGCTTTCTCAAGGGCAGAGATGTCTTGGACATCTGGTACCTGACGGAAGTCCTGAAAGCCCCGCTTGACCGCGATCTGGTTGCGAGGAACTTGCAGGACTATGGCGTCCGCATGAGTCCAGAGTCTTGCCGGCAGAGGATAGCGCTCATCGCCTCCTCGTCGTTGGCCGCGGAAATGGCCCGATTTCTGCCCGAGCGCTACCGCACGCACCTGGCCCGGAATGATTACGAGGCGGTGAGGAGAAAGATGCTGGCCGTTGGGGAAGAGGTTGCACGGACCCTCTGAGGGAGATGGCCGACATGCAGCAGCTTTTCACACAAGCCCGGTGGATCGACCTCCTGCGCCGCGGAAAGGCCATTCTCACCTTTGTGGAGCTGCGGCGTCTGACCGGTCTCTCCGGCGCCGCTTTGCGCAAGGCCGTCAGCCGACTGTGCCAGGCGGGCTTGTTGCTCAAGTTGGGTAAGGGGCTCTACGTCAACGGGCTGCAGCGCACAAGCCTGGAGGAAGTGGCGAGCCTCCTGTACCCGCCAGCCTACATCTCGTGCGAGTCCGCCCTTTTCTTGCACGGCGTAGCCGACCAGGCTCCTCATGTGCTGACCTGCGTGACCACCAACAAGACCAAGGCCTTTCGCACTGCCTTAGGGGAGATCGTGTACTTCCACATCAAGGCGCCACTCTTCTTTGGCTATGGGGTGTGCGACCGCATCTTCCTTGCCGAACCCGAGAAGGCAGCCCTGGACTTTGTCTACCTGCAGCGCCAGAACGGCCTGGAGCCTGCACTCGACGAATGGAACTGGGAAAACCTCTCTCCGCAGAAGGTTGCGGAGATGTCACCCGGATATCCCAAGACTGTGCGGCGGCACATCGCTCGTTTTGCGCCTCCCGACTGGGATTTCCACGGCGAATAGAAACGCTCGCCTTTGCGCATGAGCGGTCGCTCCCCCCGACCATCGTGTGCCCGAGGCTCCTGCGTTTGCCTCAGGCACTGCCGCGCCATCAAGCTTTTAGACCATTCGCCGATCGAGTTTCAGTGGCTTGCCGAAACGGGTGTTCCGTGCTCCTTGTCAGCGATGCCGTCGCTGACGAAATGCGATCTTTCTGTCAGTCTGGCGTCGGCACGATGTATGTTGCCCAGCCACCTCCGGGTGCGAGGTGGATCTCCTCCCGGTGACCCGCATCGATCGTCTTGACCACCCGCTTGTAGTCCATGGCACAACGATCGGCATTGATCCCATCCTGGTAGGCCTGGAGCTCGAACCTGCCGGGGCCGAGGAAGGAGAAGTCCACCTGCAGGTCGCGCGGCGTCCAGTTGGTCATCGCCCCGAGCCACCACTCCTGGCCGTTCCGCCGGGCCAGGAGGATGTACTCGGCGACGCGGGCGTCCAGGACCCGCGTCTCGTCCCAGACCATGGGAACCTTGGCGAGGAATTCCATGCATTCCGGTTCTTTCAGGTAGCGGGTGGGGCTATCGGAGAGCATCTGCAGGGGGCTTTCGTACACGACGTACATTGCGAGCTGGTGGCAGCGAGTCCCCTGGCTCATCGGCAGCGTCATCACGGGGCGGAACTGGTCGCGCGTGGCGTTCCACATCGCGCCCGGGGTGTAGTCCATGGGCCCCGCGAGCATTCGCAGGAAGGGGATGGTCACCGCATTGTCGGGCGAGGCACCGGTGCTCCACTTGCTCCATTCCATGCCTCGCACCCCCTCCCGTGTGAGGACGTTCGGGTAGGCCCGCCGCAGGCCGGTGGGCTTGTGCGCCCCGTGAAAATTCACCACCAGGTGACGCTTAGCGGCTTCTCGGGCCACCCGCCAGTAGAAATTGACCACCTCCTGATCGTCCCGCTGCATGAAGTCGACCTTGATCCCTTTGATGCCCCACCGCTGGAACTGGTCCAACGCCTCCTGCATTTGATTGTCCAGCGTCTTCCACACAACCCAGAGGATGAGGCCGACGTTCTTTTCGCGGGCGTACGCCGTGAGTTCTTCCATGTTGATGTCCGGATTCACTTCCAGAAGATTGCCCAGCTTGTACCATCCTTCATCGAGGATCACGTACTCGATCCCATAGCTGGCGGCGAAGTCGATGTAGTACTTGTAGGTGGCGGTGTTGATCCCTGCACGGAAGTCCACGCCGTACACGTTGAGCGCATTCCACCAATCCCAGGCAACCTTCCCCGGTTTGATCCAGGAGGTATCGTCGAGCTCCAGGGGGCGGGCCAGCTTGTAGACCATCTGGTTCTCCACCAGATCCCCGTCGCGATCGGCGATGACCAGCACCCGCCAGGGGAAAACCCGCTCACCGCGCGTCCGGGCGAGGAAATCCGCGCGCCGGGTGGGCACGAGGTCGCGGTCGCTCCGGGCGCTATCCTCAAGCACGTAGTGGGGGAAGAGGCCTACGAGGGTGTTGGGCCCGTCTCCCGAGCCGGTCAGGTACATCCCCGGGTAGTCCTCGAGGTCCGATTCGGTGATCGCCACCTTGGGTCGATCCGGGATCTCTACCAGTGCCGGCAACGAGCAGAAGCGGCCCGGGGTGATCAGGCTCAGGGGGATGTGCAAATAAAGTCGCTCCGAGTGGGAAAAGAAACTCTCCTCCTCGGGGAAGTAGGTCATGCAATCGGCTGGGAACCGGAACGAGGCCTGCTCCGCCTTCACCGTGATCTCTCCGGGCAGCCGCGTGACAAAGCGGTAGGCTACCCCGTCATTGTAGGCTCGGAAAACGAGGGAAAAGCCTTCTTCAAAGTCGAGCACGAGCTCCCGGTAGTGGTCCAGGATCTCCGCGGATTTCTCCTTCACCACCGGGCGGATCACCTGCTTGATCTCGCGCTGCTGCGTCCTCCGGAGCGCGGGCCGGAGACCGAGGACGGTGCCATCGCCCAGCGTCAAGGAGATGGGTGAGGGGGAAACGATCTCCCTCCCGTCGTGGCGGACCGAGTAGGTGATGGCCTCCGCGACCTTTACCATCACCTCTGTGCGCCCTTCTGGAGAAAGGAGGAGACTTCGTTTCGCCTGCGCGGTGCGAAACCCGAGGCTGAACACCACGGCCAGGATCAGTGCGCTGGCTGGGAAACGTTCCATGCTGGTTGCCTCCTATGGCTATTGCGGACGTCCGCTTGAGCTACTGAGAAGGACCTACACCCACTATCGATGAGCATCTTTGGGTTTTCCACCCGCGGGGCCTTTGCCGGCCTGCGACCAGGGCCTGCACCAGCGGACGAGCGCCAGGATCAGCGAAAGGGAGATCGTCCCGAAAAGGATTCCACGCTCCAGTGCACGGAGGTTGGCGGCAACCAGCGAGGCCCCGTCGCCGACAACGTAGCCGATAGCGGCGAACAACCCTGCCCACAAACAGGCCCCGACACTATTCAACAGGGTGAATTGCCAGAAGCCAACCCGGGAGAGCCCGAGGACTCCGGGAAGGAAGGGACGTAGCCCGTAGAGAAAACGCATGAGCAGCACGATCAGGGCTCCATGCCGCTGAATCACTTCTTCAGCTTGACAAAGCTTCTTTGAACTGGCAAAAAAGCGCGCTAACCACCTCCTCCCTTGCCACCGGGCCAGAGAGAAGTAAAGCTGATCGCCCAGCGCAGTAGCCAAGCTTGCCCAGAAGATGAGCGGAACCCAGTCAAAGTAACCCTGGTGGATTAAGAAACCGCCCAAAAGCACGGGCAGCTCACCCTGAAGCATCACCCCGATAAAAACGAGGGGGTAGCCGAATTGCAAAATGGCCTGCGTCATATTTCAATGGAGCTCGTCTGCACAGGGGGAATCTGCCCCTCGCAGATGCTTGGCGACCTCGCGAAAGAGGGGGGCGAACCCTTTGAGCAGAGCCAACCGACCATTTGACCTGTAGGGCTATGGAGGCCGGAACCTTGGTGCCCCGCGACCTCAATCGTCCACGTGGCAGAAGAGAGCCTAAGGTGGCGTGGCATTCGCCCAGGGCAGGAGGGATGAGTTGACGCTACGGTCTTGCCTCGCATCAAGCTCCTGTGGGTTTCGCTTCGCAAGAGTGAACAGTTCAGGGTGAGCGACATCTTGAAAAGATCTCCGGCCGGTCCGCTCGAGAATCAGGGCCCGCTTTGTTCGAGACGGAAGTCCGAGGCCCAGGTGAAACGCTGGCTCGCATGCTGCCCGCAAAGATAGAAAAGCAGAGGGAAGCAATCAAGGACCATTTTGTCGTGAGCTGGAGAGGTCAGGTTGTCCACCTGCTGCTTGAGTGTGATGCGGAGAGCAGAAGGCAGCGTGCCAATCCAGGGGAGGCGACCTCTATTCTCGCCGCATGGCGGGCAAGTGAGGAGGGCGCGATTACCCGGCTTCCAGGCAAAGCGGCCTTTCGCCCCGGTGCCGGGTTGTTGCTTCGCTGTGCGGGCCACATCCACCTGTTCAGGAGTTTTTCAATTGCCACGAAACCGACTCTTTCCGTTCAGCATTTTGGGGCGTGGCACGGTATCATTACATGGAAAGTCGATCTCAGGGCCTGGTGAGAAGCAGCGTGCAGCAGAGGCGGCGTGCAGGCAGTCGATGAGCGACAACTCCTCCAGCAGGCGCGCCGCGGAGACAAGGCGGCGTTTGGAACCATAGTGGAGCGCTACCAGAGCCGTGTCTTCGCCTTGGCTCTGCGCACGTTGGGCGACAGAGGCTTGGCGCGCGAGGCAAGCCATGAGGCTTTTGTGCGCCTATACTGCTCCCTGCACAGGGTGGACCTCGCGCGGCCTCTCTTCACGTATCTCTACCGGATCGTGGTCAATCTCTGCTACGACATCGTCGCCCGCGAGCGGCGTTCGGGACGAGGGCTCGCACGCGACGAAGATGCCCAGGAGGAGCCAGACCATGACGCCGGGCCTGAAGAAGAGACCGAACGCGCGGAGCTCTTTGCCGTGGTGAGGAGCCTGGCGCAACGCTTAGGTGTTAAGCGACGTGCTGCCTTTGTGCTGCGCGACCTCGAGGGCCTGGAGATTGGCGAAATCGCGCGCATCCTACGCTGCCGGCAAAGCACCGTGAGGAGCCACCTCTGCTTGGCGCGGCGGGCGCTGCGCGACATCATCGAAAGCGAATTCCCTGAACTGCTGGAGAGGTAGGAGATGAAGTGCACACGCGTGCGGGAGCTGCTCGAACTCTACGCGGGGAACGACCTTCCGCCGCGGCTGCAGGAGCGGGTGAGCCGCCACCTCGACAGTTGCGCTGCCTGCCAGGCTGAGCTCGTGCGCTTGCAGCGTGTCTTGGCGGCGGGCAGGCGGTGTTTTGCCCCTGCGGAAGAAGTCGCTGCGGGGGTGCGGCTGTGGCCCAGGGTCCGCGCAGAACTTGCCCGGGATCGCCAGCGAGCGCAATTTGCGAGAGCGCGTGTGAGGCTGGCTTTGGTGGGCGTCGGCTTGACCGTGCTGGTGGCAGGTGCAGCCTTTTGGCTGCGTGATTTCGCCATGCGCTCAGCTGGGGAGAGTGCGCTCCAGCCGGCGAAAAAGCTGGTGAGCCAGGGCGCTGCCCTGCCCGTAGTTGAGGGGGGGCTTGAGCCCGGTACCACCCCGTTGGTCTTGCATGTCGATGACCCGCGCATGACCATCGTCTGGTTCTTGGATTAGCGGCAATGCGAGAAGGGACTTTTCGAGGGAGGAACAGACATGAACCTGCGGTGTGTGACAGTGCTTGCCGTTCTGCTGACCACAGGTATGGCCCTGGCACAGGAGACGGGCAGAATCGAGGGGACCGTTGTAGATGAAGCGACCGGCAAGGGGATCGCGGGAGCAAGCATCTTGGCCTACCCGCAGAGCGAAGGGGGGCGGCTTGTCGCAACCGAGAGCGACGAGCGCGGCTCGTTTGTCCTGCAGGGTCTGCAGGCCACAGCCTACGACCTCCGTGTGACGGCGCCAGACTACGCCCCGCAACTGCAGCAGTGGCTCGTCGTGACGGCGGGCAAGACCAAGTCGCTGACCATAAGGCTTCGCGGCAAGGGCTCCATGGTCGCTCGCACCTTTGACCTCAGGTACAAGAATCCTGTCGAGCTGGCGAACCTGATCAAGCCGTTCCTGAGCGAGAATGGCGAGGTCATCCCCGGGCAGACCATGCGCGTGCTCACCGTGCGCGACACCCCCGAGGTGTTGGACAAAGTCGCCAGCCTGCTTGCCCGCTACGATGTGCAGCCCAAGCAGGTGCGCCTCGACCTGCATCTCTTCTTGGCGGACGGGAGGGGCGAGCGCAAGACGGAGATTCCCGCAGACATTGCTCCGGTGGTGAAGAAACTGAGCGCGCTTTTTCGCTACAGCCACTACTCGCTGCTCGGCACCGGAACCGCCACGGTGTACAGCGGCGAGCTCTGCCTGTTGCAAGTCGGCGTCTCCGAGCACAGGTTCGCCTCCTGCAGCATCGAGCGCGTGGAATACCTCGAGGCAGACGGCGGCGCGGTGAGGCTTGAGAAGCTGCACTTGAACACGCCGATCCCAGGGGTGAACTTCGGCACGAGCCTCAACCTGCCCCTCGGTGAGTTCGTGGTGGTGGGGAGGGCGAGCAGCAAGGGCCCGGAGGAGGCGGTAGTCGCCGTGATGAAGGCGGAACTGGTCAAGTAGGCACACGCCAGGCGGCGGCAGAGTTGGTGCGAGGATGGCTGCCTCGAGAGACGACCGCCTTCCAGAACCGCGAAAGGGCCTGGCTCGGCCAAGTTTGTCTTCTGCCTCCGCGCAACGGCCAACCGGCCTGTGATGGGGGGGAGAGAGGCGCTGGGGTGTGGGTTGCCCTGTTCAGCCCCGTACGGAAGACTGCGGCGAGGCAAGGCGGCCCTCATGCCAATGGCCATGATTCCCCCAGGGAAGCGGCTGTTTTGGTACGGAACTCTTGGCGGAGGGCGCCAGCAGCCGCATGCTGCGCCCTCGCTGTTCGTGTTCTTCCCTTTCAGCCTCTCCTCCATCATCCTGCTTGATTCCCACCTCAGACTTTGCTATCTTTCGGCGACGAGGGAAGGCGCGCCTTGGTGCAATGCGGTCGGGAGCGAGGGGTGGATCCTCGCCTGGTGGGGCAGCGCAGCGGAAGCGCCGGCTCCGTGGCAGCACTGCGCAAAGGAGGCTGCGCGCCGGGCTTCGGTGAGGGCAAGGGGTGGCACACGCGGGAGTCCAATGAAACTTCTTCACGTCTCTGACACCCATCTGGGGTACTCAGAGTACGGCAAGGTTGACCCGCGCACTGGACTCAACCAGCGCGAACAGGACTTTTACGATGCTTGGAACCAGGTGGTGGCGGCCGCCTTGGCGCACAGGCCCGAGGTGTTCGTCCACGCGGGGGACCTGTTCCATACCTCCAGACCCACCAACCGCGCCATCAGGGTTGCCTTGGAGGGGATCCAGAGGATCGTGGAGGCAGGGATCGAGCTCGTCATGGTGTCCGGCAACCATTCCACCCCGCGCATTGCTGCCACAGGGTCGATCTTCGAAAGCATTGCCCTCTTCCCCAAGGTGCATGCCGCCTATGGCGGGCGCTATGAGCGCTTTTCCATCGGGGATGTGGATTTCCACTGTGTGCCGCACTGCGCGCTGAGTGAGGAGCTCGAGGCGGCGTTCAAGGCGGTGGCCTTCCGGCCCGAGGCCCGCTACAACGTGCTGGTCACCCATGGCGCTTGGACCAGCGGGCAGACCTACTCGATGGGGGAGTTCAATGAACAGCGCCTCCCCGACGTGGAAGCCGCGTTGGTGAAGACGTTCGACTACGTCGCGCTCGGCCACTATCACCGGCACATCGCCATAAAGCCGCATGTCTGCTACTCCGGGGCCACCGAGCGCACCAGCCTCAATGAATGGGCGAACGAGACGGGGTTTCTGCTCGTCGACCTGGAGAGCAAACAAGTGCAGTACTGCCCGGTCACCAGCCGCCCCATGGTGAAGCTCCCTGCGGTGGATTGCACTGGGCTCGACGCGCCGCAGATCTACGATGAGCTGGCGGCGCTGAGTAGCAAAGTGCCCGAAGGTGCTATCGTCGGCCTGAGCCTGGTGAACCTGCGCCATCAGACGTTGCTGCGGCTGGATGTGCGCCAGATCGATGCGCTTTTCCCCCAGGCATTTCACCTGGACAGGCAGTTCTCCCAACAGCCCGCAGAGGAAGGCAAGGCAGCGGGCGCAACGGCCATCGAGGCCCTGCCTGTGGAGTTCGACCGCTACGTGCAGAGCCTCGACGCCTCGGAGGCCGAGAAGGAGCGTCTGAGACAATTGGGCCATCGCTACTTGGCGCCGGAGCAGTGAGGGTCAGGGCACGTGTGGTGGTATGCGTGCCTTGAAGTCAGGATGCAGAGTGAACGAATACGCGAACATTGTTTTCCCGATCCCCGTTGACCACGCTTTCACCTATCGGGTGCCGGAGGAGTTGCGCGAGAACCTCAAGGTGGGGCAGAGGGTGCTGGCGCCGTTTGGCCGGCGTCGCCTCACTGGCTTTGTCGTGGAACTTGCCGAGCGCTGCGATCTGACCGAGCTCAAAGAGGTCGCCGACATCCTGGACCCGGAGCCGCTCTTCGCCGAGGAGATGCTGCAGCTCTGCCGGTGGATTGCCGACTACTACATCTGTCCTTTGGGCGAAGTGCTGAAGGCGGCTCTGCCTGCGGGTATCCATCTGGAGTCGCGAAGGATGGTGAGCCTGGGCACGGAGGTCAGCGCGGACCTGCTGCCCGACATGGAGAGGCGCGCACCGCGGCAGGCGCTCATCTTGCGGGCGCTGATGGCCAAGAGCCCCCTCAGCATGGCGCAATTGGAGCGAAAGGTGGGCGCGCGCGGGGTGTCCTGTGCCGTGGCACAGCTGCAGGAACAGGGGTTAGTGCAGGTCGAGGAGCTCTTGCCGAAGGCAGCGGTGGGCGTGCGCACGGAGCGATGGATTGTGCTGCAGGACGGCCGTTCGCCCGAGGAGTGGCATACGCTGGTGGGGGAGCTCACCACGCGGGCACCGCGCCAGGCAGAATGCCTGCGGGTCTTGTTAGCAAGCGAGGGGTATAAGACCAGCTTAGCAGACCTGTTGCGCGCCGCTCGTGCCTCGGGCCAGTCGGTCGCTGCCTTGCTCAAGGCCGGCCTGGTGAGAGTGGTGCACCGGGAGGTGTCGCGCGATTACTACGATCGCGTTCCAATTCCCGAAGCAAAGGCGGTGGTGCTCACCCAAGAGCAGCAGCAGGCGCTGGACGTTATCAGCCAGGGGCTGAGTGCGGGTACGTTTTCCGCCCTGCTGGTGCATGGCGTCACCGGCAGCGGCAAGACGCAAGTCTACATCGAGGCGATCCGCCGTGCCTTGAGCATGGGTAAGGGCGCGATCGTGTTGGTGCCGGAGATTGCGCTCACCCCGCAGATCGTGGCGCGCTTTCGAGCCCACTTTCAGAACCAGGTCACCGTGTCGCACAGCCGTCTCTCGCCTGGGGAGCGTTTCGATGCCTGGCGGCGCATCCGCAAAGGGGTGCACCGCATCGTCATCGGGCCGCGTTCGGCGATCTTTGTGCCGGTGCAGAACCTCGGCCTGGTGGTGGTGGACGAAGAGCAAGAAGCCACCTTCAAGCAGATGGACATGGACCCGCGCTACCACGGCCGCGATGTGGCCGTCATGCGCGCCAAGTTGAACAATGCGGTCGTCGTCCTGGGCAGCGCCACCCCGTCCTTGGAGACCTTCTACAACGCGCAGACGCAGAAGTACCAGCTGGTGCGACTTACCCACCGCATCGACCATGTGCCCATGCCCGAGGTGACCATCGTGGACATGACCGCCGAGCGTCGCGCCGGCCGTCCCCGGCAACCAGTGGTTTTTTCCCGGCTCCTCGAGCAGAAGATCGAGGAGAAGCTGTCCCTCGGCGAACAGGTGATCCTGCTGCAAAATCGCAGGGGCTACGCCACGTTCATCAAGTGTCGCGACTGCGGGCACGTGGAGCAGTGCCGCAACTGTAATGTCACCCTCACCTTCCACATGCACGACCACACGTTGCGCTGCCACTACTGTTCCTTCACCAAACGCGCGCCCACGGTCTGCCCAAACTGCGGCGGCACCGATATTCTGTTCAAGGGGACTGGTACGCAGAGGGTTGAGGAGGCTCTGGCGCAGCTCTTCCCGCAGGCGCGCGTGGTGCGCATGGACATGGACACAACCAAAGGGCGTCGGGCCCACGACCGCATCTTGGAGAGCTTTGAGCGCGGGGAATTCGACGTCCTCCTCGGCACGCAGATGGTGGCCAAGGGGTTGGACTTTCAGCGGGTGACGCTGGTGGGGGTGATTTCGGCAGATACCGGACTGTTCTTCCCGGACTTTCGTGCCGCCGAGCAGACTTTTCAGCTCCTCACCCAGGTGGCCGGCAGGGCTGGCCGTGTGGACAAGCGCGGGGAGGTGGTCATCCAATCGTATTCGCCGCACCACTACTGCCTGCGGTTCGCGCAGCATCATGACTTTCAGGGCTTTTACCTGCAGGAGATCGAGGACCGCCGCATCCTCGGTTACCCGCCGTTTGGACGCCTGGCAGTGGTCTGTTTTGAGAGCGTGAAGGAGGAGAAGGCGGCCAGGGCGGCAAGGAGCTTTTTTGACCTGCTCCCCAAAGAGGGGGCACCGTTTCGCTGTTTCGGCCCGCTCCCTGCGCCGCTGGTCCGCTTGCAGCGCCACTATCGCTGGCAGGTGGTGCTGAAGGGCGCGAAGAACAGAGACCCGGCAGGTCGCGCCATGAATGGCGCCCTCAGGCAGGCCCTGCAGCGCTACCAGAAGCAGCACAAGGACCAAAGCGTCAGCCTCGCTGTGGACATAGACCCGGTTTGGATGCTGTAGACAAGCCTCCAGGCGACTCAAGCGGTGGGTCTGAGCGCAAGCTGTGGACAGGCCGGCGATTCGCCGTAGCACGGATGCGGTGAATCTCCTCCGGCCACTGTCCGCTGACGTGGCCGACGAGCGAATTCGCCGGGCGCAGTGCAGTCGGCTCGGCTACCGCGAAAATCGGTGAAATAGTGCTTGCTTTCTGGCTGTCTGGGTCGTATATTAGTGCCCACAACCGGCGGCAGACACGCGACGAGCAGGTGCTGGCGATGCGCATGGCAATCATCTCCGATATCCACAGCAATCTCGAAGCGCTCACGGCGGTCCTGCAGACCATCGATGACTTGCACGTGGACGATGTGCTCTGCTTAGGGGACATCGTCGGCTACGGCCCTGACCCCAACGACTGCATCGACCTGGTGCGCAGCCGGGCCTGGGTCATCATTGCCGGCAATCACGATTTTGCCAGCGTTGGCCTCACCGACACCACCTACTTCAACCACATGGCGCGGGTGGCGGCGGCGTGGACGGGGAACGTGCTCAGCGAAGAACACCGGCAATTCCTGTCGGGCCTGCAATACGTTTACAGGAGGGAGAGCCTTCTTTTCGTGCATGCTACCCCAGAGGCGCCAGAACAGTGGGACTACCTGGAGACTCTGGACGACGCTCGGCGCAGCTTTGCCGCTTTTGGGGAACAGGTCTGCTTCATGGGGCACTCACATGTGCCTGTGGTGCTCGAGCTGGGCGAGGATGAGCAGATCGGAGTCAGCACGGAGCAGAGGGTGGCGCTGGCAAAGGATCGGCGCTATCTCGTGAATGTGGGCAGTGTGGGCCAGCCCCGCGATGGCAATCCTGACGCCTGCTTTGGCGTCTTCGACACGGAGGAGTTGACTTTCGAATTGGTACGTGTTGCTTACGCATTTGAAAGCACCCAAGAGAAGATTCTTGCGGCAGGACTTCCGGCGTATCTGGCCGACCGACTTGCGCTGGGCCGTTGACCTGCGCAGGCTCGATAGGCGCGCTCAGGAGATGCGCCAGGCTGCCGACCACCATGGGGAGACCTGGTATGGATCTTGCGCCTAATGCGGACAACAGGAGGATCCTGTTGTCAGAGTCCAACTATGCCGAGATCCGCTCCATTGTCACCGAGCTGGTCACCAAAACCAGAGCGCGCACCATCGTCTTTGCAGACATGAACGGTCACCCCATTTGCCAAGGCGGTGCCCGCGCGGACTTGGACATCGCTTCGCTGACGGCGCTGGCCGCGGGGGAGTTCTCCGCCACAGCCGAAATCGCCCGCTTGCTTGGCGAGCCCGGAAAGTTCCGCCTCCTTTTCCATGAGGGAACACGGGGCAACGTCTACATCGCCAGCGTGGGCGGCAGCTACCTGCTACTGATTGTCTTCGAGCCGTCAGTTGCCTTGGGGATTGTGCGCGTCTTCGCCAACAAGGCCGTTGCCCTGCTCAATCGCATCCTTGAGGAAGCGCGCCGGGCAGAAGAAGAAGCTGCTCGCTTCCTGGACATGGAATTCGGCGAGCTGCTGAAGCGCGAGTTGGAACGCTCCTTTCGTGGTTGACCTGCCCCATGTTTATCAACACCGCCCGAAATGAGATCCTCTTCAAGATCGTCTACTACGGTCCAGGGTTAGGTGGCAAGACTGCCAACCTGCTCTACATCTACGAGCATATCGACCCAAGGCTGCGTGGCGAGCTCATCTCCCTCAGGACGCGCGAAGAGAGGACGCTGTTCTTCGACTTCCTGCGACTGGAAGTGGGGCGCATCAAGCAGATGCGGCCGCGCTTCAACGTCTACACCACCCCGGGGCAAGTCTACTACGGCTCCAGCCGCAGAATCGTGCTGGAGGGGGTGGACGGCATCGTCTTTGTGGCCGATTCGCAGCGAGAGCGGTTGAGCGATAACCTGGCCTCCATGGCAGAACTTGAAGAGTACCTGATCGGTCGGGGCACGACCCTTGCCGAGTTTCCCTGGGTGATGCAGTACAACAAGCGCGACTTGCCAAATGTCCTGCCGGTGCCGATCTTGCAGGAGAAGCTCAACTTCTGCAACGTACCCTTCTTCGAGGCGGTGGCACCGCAGGGAGTAGGAGTGTTCGAATCGCTGCGGGCGTGCATCAACGGCGTGGTTGCCTATGTGCAAAGGGGCGAATCACGGTCAGCCGCCTATGCTACCCATGGTGTTCGATAGGAGCCGATAGAGGATGCTCCACCTGAACTTTGACAAGGTCGAGACGCAGCCGGAGGTGGCCCCGGATGAAGGCGCGCAGGTGCTGGGGCCACAGCAGTTCATCGAGCAGCAGATGCTCCAGCTCATTCGCCTTGGGCATTATGAAGCGGCGTATCTCTTCACCATCGACGGCCTACCGCTTGCCGGTGTGGCCGGGGAGACCGCGGTCAACCAAGATCTCTTGGCAGAGATCGCCATCGTATTGGAGCAGGTGCAGCGGACCGCCACGCAGCTGGGGGGGATGGCGAAACTGGCCGAGGTTCTGCTTGAAGACCAAGGCGGGCGAAAGATTGTCCTCCGCTCCGTCCAGGCGTTCGGGCAGCCAGCGGTGTTGGCGGCCGTGGTGGCTCCCCACAAGAGCTTTCGCGGCCTCACCAATCGCCTGGTGCGTCTGATCGGACAAGTTACCCGCGAGTAGCCGGCGGCGGAGCTTTGCGCGCGCCGGTGGTTTCCGCATCCTCAATTCCCAGCACACAGGGAGTAAGGCAGCATGCGCCGTGCACCTGCCCGTGCCGTTGCCTCATGGATCCTCTACGACTTTGCCAACACCATCTACTCCATGAATGTGGTGACCATGTACTTCCCGCTGTGGATGACGGTCAACCTTGCCATGGAGGACATCTGGGTGAGTGTTGGCAACTCCCTTTCCATGGTGCTGGTGGGGCTGACCATGCCGGTCTTGGGCGTGGTCTCGGATCGTTTTCGGGCGCGCATGCCGTATCTCATCGCACTGACCCTGCTCTGCGTAGCGGGCACGGCCATGATCGGCATCGTGGGTGCGCTCGGCATGCCTGGTCTGCCCACCGCCTTGTGTGCCCTCCTGTTCTACATTTTGGCGAACTTTGCCTACCAGGGGAGCTTGGTCTTCTACAATGCCCTCTTGCCAGAGGTCAGTACCCCGCGCACGATGGGCAAAATCTCCGGGTACGGGGTCGCCGTGGGTTACCTTGGGAGCTTCTTTGGCCTGCTGGTGGTCATGCCTTTCGTCACTGGCGGGATAGAGTTCCTGGGGATAGAAGTGCCGTTTTTGCGCGGGCAAGAGGTGGAGGTCGCACGCCTTGAGGGTGGGGAGCGCGCCTACCTTGATGTGAGTGTGGGCCGCGATGCCCACTATGAGTATATCCTGAAGGCTGTCGACGCGCAGGGGAAAGCGAGGGCCCTGCCCATGCGTATTCAGGCGCGGGACACGACCTTGGCGCCTCAGGGGGAAGGCGCGCGGCGCGCGGTGATGGTGCGCTGGCAGGCGCCCGTCCACGAAGATGTCCGCACCTGGCGATTGTACCGGCATCAGGGCGGGTGGGGGCATGTCGGAAGCTTCCTACCCACTGGCTTCCTCTTCCTGCTCACGGCCATACCCACCTTTGTGTTTGTGCGGGACCGCCAGCCGGTGCCGTCAAAGACAAGGGAGATGGCGCGAAACTCGCTGCAGGCCGCCCTGCCCGCCGCCGCCTATGTTCCTTTTCTCCTTGCCGCGCCCTTAGCCGTGGGAGGCTGTGTTCTGTGGCGTCTTGCCGCCCGAAGGCTGCAAGGCGAGTCCGGGCGCGTCGAGGTGGGCAGCGTTCTGGCTGCTTACCACCGTTTCGTGCTCCGCAAGATCCTGCAGCCGGTCTTTCCTGGAGCACATGAGTTCGAGGAGACGGCGCAGCGCATCGTGGCGGGGCTTGCCAAATCCAAAGAGACGCCTGGGGTGCTGCGCTTCCTGGCAGCCAAGTTTTTCTATGAGGAAGCTGTGGAGACGATTATCATTTTCATGGCGGTGTATGCCGTGAAAGTGGTGGGCTTTTCCAGCGATGTGGTGGTGCCGTTCTTCTTAGTAGCCACCACTGCCGCCGCCATCGGTTCTTTTCTCTTCGGCCTTCTTACCGACCGGTTCGGTCCCAAGTCTGCGCTCACGGTGGTGCTCACCGGGTGGATTGTTTCTCTGGTGCTGGTGGTAGCCATCGACAACAGGGCCCTCTTTTGGGGTCTGGCCTGCGCCATCGGCATGTTCTTGGGCGGTACCTGGACCTCGGCCAGGCCCCTGTTGGTGACCCTGGTCCCCGCGGCGAGGCTGGGCGAGTTCTTTGGCTTGTACTCGCTTTCGGGAAAGGCGGCAGCCATCACCGGACCCTTGCTCTGGGGGACGGTGGTATACGCGCTGGGCGCCTACGGTGATGAGGTCAAGTACAAGGCCGCAGTGGCTGCGCTCGCGCTGCTCATGTTGGTCGGACGCTTGCTGCTGCGTGGCGTGCCGGACCGCTGGCAGCGCCACTCGCCTTTGTCTCACGCGTGAACAACGCTTCGTCCTCGCGCAGTCGGTGCCCAGGTGCGGCAAGGGGCGCCAGGCTGCCTCATTTTTGAAAATCCGCCGCTTATCACACCTGCCGATCGCACCTTTCTTGTGGCACGAAGATTGTAAGTGCAAGGCCCAGAAGAGTTAGTGGTGACCTTGGAGGAATGCATGGTGCGACGACTCTTGCTGAGCTCGTTTCTCATGGGTGTGATGGTGGCGGGTGCATTGGCCACAAGCGGCAGAGGAGGCGCGCTTGCCGCCGGCACGGCTGAGGTTCTTACGGGAATGGATGCCAACGTGCATTTGCGCACGATGGTGGTGCGTCCTGGACTCGCCGACGGAGCGCTGACCATTACGGTCGCCTACAGCGATAGATTCGTAGCCATAGCCCGCGAGAGCATGGGGACCGAGGTGATTCCGCTGATACTTTCTGTCTCGGCCCTGGCGCCACAGGGCTCCTATTTTTACCCCGACCGGATTCGGGTAGCCCAGGGTGGGCGTGAGTGGACACCGGTCGTGGTGGGCGAGGAGCGCGAGCTGTTCTCCTTGGACGGACAGCGTGCGGCTGGTGGGCTCCTCGCTGCCAACGAAGTGCGGCAGGTCGTACTCCTGCTGCCTGAATGGTTTGATATAGCGCGGCCGCTGCACATCTCCTATGGGGCGAGCACCAAAACCCTGCGTCTGGTGCACACGGAGAGCAGCATAGCGGCGAGACGTTGACGTCAGACGTGACATGAGTGGTAGGACCGCCTTGAGAGGCGCGGTGCGTGTCTCAGGGAGAGACAATGTTTTGTTCTGAGACACTTTGCTTTTGCACGTTGAGGCGCGGTAGGTTCGAGCTGTAACTCCGCGCCTTTTTTGTCCCTGCGCGAGCATGTGGTGGCCCAGAAGGGGATAGGACACAGGCTTTCGCCCACGGTTTTTTCGGAATTTGCTTGACTTTTAGCCAAGAATTGTGTATATATTCAGAGCACTTTTGGCCCTCAGTGCCTCGATAGGGTCGAGAGGGAGGTGTGGGTTGCGGGGCAGCGCGCCTAGCATTTGGTATGATGATTGCGTGAAGGCCATCAGCCGTGAACGGAGCTTTCTCGCCGCATAGGCCCACGCGGCGACTCCATCTGGTTCAGAGGTTGCACGCATTGCGCTAACCTGCTCGTTCCCGCAGAGTCCGGGGCTGAGAAAACGGCGTCGCGCCCAGGATTCCGCAGCGGAGAACTATGCGCGTGGAGTCGGAGGAAGGCAACATGGAGCGCGAGAAGAGGGTCCTGTTTGTGGATGAGGATGTGAACCTGGTGGCGCTGGTAGAGGCCTCCTTGGCGCGGAAGGGGATGGCGATTGTCGCCATCAGGACACTCGAAGAGGCGTGGCAGGCACTGGCGCGCGGGGAAGGCTACGACTTTGTCCTCTTGTCGATGAAGAACCCGCCGGTGGAGGAAGTCAGGCTGCTGCGCAGGATTCGCGCCGAGCAACCCGAGTGCGCCGTGGTGGTGATGGCGGGCTACGGGGCCATCAACGATGCCATCGTCGCGCTGAAGAACGGGGCAGTGGACTACTTGCTCAAGCCGGCGCGGCCCTCGCAGGTGCTCTTTGCCCTGGAGCGTACTGCCGAGCGGGTGGCCAGGCGAGGTCTGAGCGATGCCCTCCTCCTCGGCCACTGCCGCGAGTGCCGGTTCAGCGGCGTGGTCTGCGTCTCCAGGCGGATGCGCAACGTCTGCCACCAAGTGGGAACGGTGGCCAACTCCAACGCCCCCATCCTGCTCATGGGGGAGCCTGGCACAGGCAAAGAGCTGTTCAGCCGCACCATCCACTGCTTGAGCCCCAGACGCCTCAATCCCTATCTCAAGGTCAGTTGCAGTACCCTCAGCACCAACCAGTTGCAGGCGCAACTCTTTGGCGGCGACCCAGAGATGGCCGACCTGCGGCGTCCGTCGGTGCAAAGCAGTCCCTTGATCACCGGCGGCACGGTTTACCTGGACGAGGTAGCTGCTCTGCCGATTCCCATCCAGGGCAAATTGGTACAGGCACTGCAGGAGCGGGAAATCCAGGGAGCGGACGGAGTGACCACCTACGGGCTGGATGTGCGCCTCATCTCGTCCACGCGCGAGAACTTGGCCGAGCTGGTCGACCAGGGAAAATTCCGCGAGGACCTTTACTACAAGCTCAACGTAGTCTCTGTCAGCATTCCACCTCTGCGTCGCCACCCTGAGGACATATTGCCACTGGCCGAGTACTACCTCGACTACTATTGCGACGCTACCGGCAAACGGATCCGCGGCTTCTCGACGGCGGCGGAGGAAGTGCTCACCCGGTACGACTGGCCGGGCAATGTACGCGAGTTGCGCAATGCCGTGGAGCGGGCGGTCATCCGGGCGCGCGGCGAAAAGGTTGAAATCGCCGACCTGCCAGAAGAAATCCTTCCCCCTGCAGATCCGAAGGTGGTTCATCTCCGCCTGGAAGACCGTCGTCTGGAGGCGGCGGAGGAGGCCCTTATCGAGCAGGTGCTCACGGAAACCAAAGGCAACATCAGCAAGACTGCCGATATCCTCGGCGTCAGCCGCGGCACTCTCTACAACAAGCTGGAAAAGTACAAGCTTCGCAAGTAGGTCTTTCCCAGGCAATCGGCTCCGGAGGCCCCGCTGTTGGGGCCTCTTCTGTCTTGCGGCGGTGCAAGAACCATTCTCGCAGCCACCACACAACCTCACGCCGCGTCGCTCCCTCCGGGACAAAACGGTTGACAATGCAGGCAAAAATATGTATATTAACGCCGCGTTTGGCGAGAGTGGCGGAGTTTGGCAGACGCGCTAGACTTAGGATCTAGTGCCTTTACGGCGTGGGGGTTCGAGTCCCCCCTCTCGCACCAGGTGATGGAGGGCACGCTCCCTGCGGACAAGAACCTGCAGCAGGAGCCTTCACCCTGCCTGTGCTCCTCACGCAGATCAGGATGGCGAGGAAAATCGGAAACCGCTCGGCGGTTCTTTTTTTGCGAAAGGATTGAACAAGGAGAAGTTATTGCGAGTCGACATTCAGGACAGAGAACAGTGGCAGAAGCAAGTGACCATCGCCTTTCCGGCGGAAACGGTGACGCCGAAGCTGGAGGAGGCGTACGCCCAATATCAGAAGCGCGTGGCATTGCAGGGGTTTCGCAAGGGGAAAGTGCCCCGCTCGCTTCTTCGGGAAATGTTTGGCAAAGAGATCGAAGCGGCGGTGTTTGAGGAGTTGGTCTCGGAAGTCTACCCTGGCATCATCGACCAATATGGCCTGAAGCCAGTCGGGTCGGGGCGCATCACGGAGACCAACTTCGACCCCGACGACGGCTTGACGGTCACGCTTCTGGTCGATGTGGAACCGGAGATCCGCGTGGAGCACTACAAGGGGCTCACGGTGGAACACGAGGTCTACCGGGTGAGCGACCAGGACGTAGACGAGATGCTGGAGAAGATCCGCCGCGACAATGCGATGAGCACTGCGGTGGAAGGCGGCGCCGAGCTCGGGCACATCGTGACCATCGACGTGCAGCGCTTAGACCGCACCGGGGTGCCCATCTTAGGGGAGCGGTATGCAGATCGACGCCTCGAGCTCCGCGAATCGCCGGCTACCGAGGAGCATGCTGCTTTCAGTCGCCAGCTGCTGGGAGCGCAGGTGGGCGAAAGGCGACGCGTGCGGCTGGTGCGCCCGGCCCCTCCAGCCAAAGCCAACGAACCGCCGCGACAGGTCGAAGACCTGTTCGAGGTCACGGTTAAAGAGATCCTGAAGAGAGAGCTCCCGGACATCGACGACGATTTGGCCAAGGACGTGGGGGATTTCGAGTCCCTGGCGGAGTTGCGCAGCTACGTGCGCGAGCAGTTGGCCGCCCATTATGCCGAAGAGGCCCAGGAGCAGCTCCGGCGACGCCTCATGGACGAAGTCATCAAGGCCAATAACTTCGATGCTCCCGCTCACATGGTAGAGGCCTACCTGGACGGGCTCATCGAAATGGCGCGCAAGGAGAGCACCCGCCGCCTCGATGAGAGGACGCTGCGCGAGAAGCTGCGCCCGGATGCCATCTGGTGGGTCAAGTGGGAGCTCATCCGCGACCAGATTGCCAGAGCAGAGAAAATCGAAGTCACCGAGCAAGACGTGGAACAGGCCATCGCGGCTATGCGCGAGCAAGCAAAGGGCGAAGGGCGCGCGGAACGCTTCGAGCAGGTCGACGAGAAAACGCGGCGCCGCATCAGGCGCAGCTTGCTTGAGCAGCGCGTGCTGGATGTCATCGCGCGCCACGCCAAAATCAAAGAGCGCAAGGTGAAGCACAAAGAGCATGGGGCACATCCGTTGGTGGTAACCGCAAGCCCTGCGGGGCAGTTTTGACGAGAGAACAGACGAGGTGACGACATGGGTCTGGTACCGATTGTGATTGAGCAGACGGGTCGAGGGGAACGCGCCTACGACATATTCTCGCGCCTCCTCAAGGAGCGCATTATCTTCATCGGCACGGCCATTGACGATGCCGTGGCGAGCCTGGTCATTGCACAGATGCTGTTCTTGGAGGCAGAGGACCCGGAAAAGGATGTCTACCTGTACTTGAACACCCCGGGCGGCATCGTCTCCTCCGGCCTGGCCATCTACGACACGATGCAGTACATTCAGCCGAATGTGGCGACCATTTGCATGGGGCAAGCCTCCAGCCTGGGGGCGCTGCTTCTGGCAGCCGGCGCCAAGGGGAAGCGCTCCGCACTGCCGCATTCGCGGATCATGATCCATCAGCCCATGGGTGGGGCACAGGGGCAGGCCTCGGACATTGAGATTCACGCCAAGGAGATTCTGCTGCTGCGCGAGAAGTTGAACGAGATCCTGGCCGACCACACAGGGCAGCCGGTGGAGAAGATTGCGCGCGACACGGACCGCAACTTCTTCATGTCGGCCGAAGAGGCAAAGGAATACGGCATCATCGACGAGGTTCTTACCCGTAAAGAGTTGGCAAGGAAGAAGGCAAGCAAGTGACGCCCTTCAGGAGAGAGCGGCGCGTCCCGGTCTGTAGCGGAGTGAAGTCATGAGCGACGAGGCGCACAAACGGTTGTACATCTGTTCCTTCTGTGGCCGCAACTCCCACCAGGTGGAGAGCATCGTGGTCGGCCCGGAAGTGAACATCTGCGACGAGTGCGTGGAGAGCGCCAGCCGCATGGTGATGCAGATGCGGGCGCAGCGTGCTCCTCGCGAGATGCGCCGCATCCCTACGCCTGCGGAGATCAAGAAAGAGCTGGATGACTATGTCATCGGCCAGGAGCAGGCCAAGAAAAACCTGGCAGTGGCCGTGTACAACCACTATAAGCGCATCTCCTCCCAGAGCAGCCGCCACGAGGTGGAGATCGACAAAAGCAACATCCTGCTCATCGGCCCGACCGGCACCGGCAAGACGCTCTTAGCGCAGATGCTGGCCCGCTTCCTGCAAGTGCCGTTCGTGATTGCTGATGCCACCACCATGACCGAGGCCGGCTACGTGGGCGAGGATGTGGAGAACATCCTGGTGCGCCTGCTGCAAGCTTCGGACTATGATGTGGCGCGCGCCGAACGTGGCATTGTCTACATCGACGAGATCGACAAGATCGCGCGCAAGGACGGCAACCCCTCGATCACCCGTGATGTGTCCGGCGAAGGAGTGCAGCAGGCGCTGCTCAAGATCTTGGAGGGGACGATCTCCGCAGTGCCGCCTAAAGGCGGGCGTAAACACCCCGAACAACCCCTCATCAACGTCAACACGCGCAACATACTGTTCATCTGTGGCGGGGCGTTCTGCGGCTTGGAGAAGATTATTGCGGCACGCGTGGGCAAGAGCACGGTCGGCTTCGGCGCCAAGGTGACCGCCAAGCAGAAGAAAGAAGTGAGCGAGCTGCTGCACCAAGTGGAGCCGGAGGACTTGCTCAACTTTGGTCTCATCCCAGAATTCATCGGACGTCTGCCCATCATCAGCGTTCTGGAGGAGTTGAGCCGCGATGCCCTGTTGGCCATTCTCACTGAACCCAAGAACGCCCTGACTAAGCAGTACCAGCGCCTGTTCGAGTTGGACGGGGTCAAGCTGGAATTCGACCGCCAGGCTCTCGAGGCCATCGTCGACCTTTCCATCAAGCGCGGTGCGGGTGCGCGCGGCCTGCGCTCCACCATGGAGCGGGTGATGCTGGACATCATGTACGCCCTGCCGTCGATGCCGGATGTGGTGGAATGCCGCATCACCCGCGAGGTTGTCCTCCATGGCGCCCAGCCGATGTACCAGCGGCGGGTGCGCAAGACTGCCTGAGGCGGGCCAAGGAGGGGGAACAGGCGGCATGCCGCCTTGCCTTGAGCCGAGTGCGTGCAGAAGGGAGGGGTCGGGATGAAAGTGACCAAGGCCGAGTTCGCGCGCACGGTCGCTGTGCTGACGCAACTGCCCCGCGATGAGCGCCCGCAGATCGCCTTTGCCGGGCGATCCAACGTGGGCAAGTCCAGCCTCATCAATTGCCTGGTGGGCCGGCGTAAGCTGGCGCTGGTGAGCAGCACCCCGGGCAAGACCCGCCATCTGAACTTCTACCTGATCAACGACGCCGTCTACTTCGTGGACCTGCCCGGGTACGGCTTTGCGCAGGTTTCGCGCCAGGCGCGCGAGCAGTGGGGTGAGCTCGTCACTGCCTATTTGGAAGGTTGCGCGGCGCTGCGCGGTGTGGTGCTCATCACCGATGCCCGCCACGAGTTGAGCCCACTAGACCTGCAGACGGTCGCCTGGTTGCGCCAGTTAGCCCTACCGACCGTGGTTGTCGCCACAAAAAGCGACAAACTGTCCCGCGCACAGCTTCTCCAGCAGCAGGCGCGCAATGGCGAGCTGCTTGCGCCGTTGGGGGTAGGCGAGCTGGTCGGCTTTTCGGCGCGCACCGGCCATGGCAAGCACCAGCTCTGGGCGCGCATCGATGCGCTGCTGGCAGCTCCGCCTCGGGGGTGAAGCTCCTACAGGCGCTCCTGCAGCAGTGCCAGGCGCTGCTCTTGGTCGAGGGCCGCGGGGTTATTCTTGTTCTCGCCCTGTCGCGCCACTTCGCGAAGCAGCGCCTCATCCAGACCAAAGCTCCCCAAGCGCGGTATGCGAAACCGCACCGTCCATCTTTCCAGCTCGTCGACCAGCCTGCGGCACTGCGTGAGCACGTCGCCTTCTGCGCCGGTCAGCAGTGCCCCAACTGTGCCATACTTTTCCAGGGCGAGCCGGCTTCGTGCGTCATCCGCCTGGCGGAGCGAGTCGATGGTCATTCTGGTGGCCGTGGCCAGCAATGTGCCGCAGGCCACGCCGTGAGGTATCGGGGCCAAGGCGCCAAGTGGCCCCGCCAGGCCGTGGACAATGCCCAGGCCGGCATTGGCCAGGGTCAGTCCGGAGAGGAGAGCCGCATAGGCCATCCCGTCGCGCGCCTGGATGTCTAGCGCACCGTCTCTTACTGCGCGCTCCAAGCAGTCGCGCACGCGCTCCATGCCTTGCACAGCCAAGAGGTCGGTGAGCGGCGAGGCATTGGTGCTCACGTATGACTCCAAGAGCTGCGTGAAGGCATCCATGCCGCAGGCGGCAGTCAGCTCTGGTGGACAGGTGCAACTGAGCACAGGGTCGACGAGGGCGACCTCGGGCACAAAGTGCTCATGGCGCAGGGACTTTTTGAATCCCCCCGGTCCGCGCATGGTAAGCACGGCGTTCTTGGTCGCCTCGCTGCCCGTGCCGGCAGTGGTGGGCACCGCGATGAAGGGCACTTTTCCGCCACTGTGCCGCTCTGGGTCACCTATCCCTTCCAAAAATGCGGCAACGGAGCCTTCCTCGGGGAGCATCGCCGAGATGGCTTTGCCGGCATCTAACGCGCTGCCGCCGCCTACTGCGACCACTACCTGCACGGCCTTCGGACGGAGAGCTTCCACGGCCTCATCCACCAGTTGGGGTGAAGGCTCTTCGGCCAGGGTGAGGTGTTCCACCACGACGCCCACGTACCGCAGGGCGGCCAGGATTTCCTGCAATTTGCCTGAGGTGCAGAGGGCGTGGGTTCCCGTGACGAGAAGAAGGCGCGAGCCGAACCGGTTTACCAGCTCAGGCAGGCGCGCGAGGCTCCCGCAGCCGAAGACGATGTGCGGCGTGCGAGAGAACGAAAAGGCGGCCATCACCACTGGCTCCGATCTGCGGGGAAGAGCACGCGGTGTGCCACCCCTTCGCGCGGTTTCGCCATCCACGGTTCCACCGTCGCGCGCCACTTGAGGTAGTGCGGCGTCTGCTTGTGGGCCGCTGCCGCCTCTTCTGATTCATAGGCCTCGTAAAGCAAAAAGCGCGTGGGGTCGTTGGCGCACTGCAGCACATCGAAGCGGAGGTTGCCGGGCTCTTTCACAGAACCCTTGTGGTTCTCGGCGGTGGCTTGAATAAAGTCCTGGATGTGTTCCGGCTTGACAAAGACCGAGACGGTGTTCACCACCATTGTCCTTCCTGCTGCTGGCTTACCACAGCTCATCGTACTTGGTCCATAGTCGGTCGCCGAGCTCCCAGGCTGCCTGCACCACGCGCTCGCCGCACTTGATGGCATAGTCGGTGAGGAATCTCCTGGCGGCTGCGGGATCGGCTCGATAGAGGCGCAGAGCGTCTTGTTCAATTTGCTCCTGATTGGCAAAGAGTTCCGCCTGCAGAGGTCCCCAGGTGGCTGCCACGTCCTTGCGCATGTCGCCCCAGCGCTGTGCCGCCAGCGTCCCCAGCCGGTTGAAAGCCCACCAGGCGCAGTCGCGGCTGAATCCACGTGCACGGCCATCGACCTTGTAGCTGGGGGCGACGTCGGTGATTCCGCAGTACAGGGGAATGTACACCGAGGTGGCCACGTTGTCGAGCGCCAGCCACACCACGCCGGCGATCTCATCGGGCAGGCCCTCGCGCGACTGGGTGATGGTGGCGTACATGGTGTACCAGCGCGCAATGGTGCGCTCGCCGCGCCAGCCCCAGCCGCCGTTGATTTTGAAAACCTTGTTCATGTCGTAGGGCATGAAGGGATTGGCCAGCGGGGAGATGATGGTGCGTCCGCTGTCGTCAGTGACGGTGATGTTCTTGACAAAATTGTACTCGGTACCCTCGTAGTAGTCCTGGAAGATGCGCACAAGCTTCTGCAAGGTCACCAGGGTATCTGGGCGCACGGAGAAGGGGTAGTTCTCCGACTCTGGGTTGAGCTTGAGCGAGGGCGCCAGGAGGTCCAGCACGCGCCATTCCCGGCGGCGCGCCGCCAGCGAGGTTCGACCTTCGGGCGCATAGGCATAGCAGAATTCGAAGGGCCCCTGGCGCGGGTCCCACCAGCCACTGTCCTGAGCTACCTGGAACACGTTGGCCGAGGCCACGAAAAAGTCAGGGTTGCCAAGGTCGATCTGGCGAATGCGGCTGGCATTGGCGTTGACCGAGACATGGTCGTCGGGCACGCGCTGTGCCGCCCAGATGGCGCCCACTTGCCCTTTGCCTGGCCCCACAATCTCGAGGTGCCACACTTCCTTGGTATCGGCGATGGTGAGGCATTCACCCGCATCGTTGTAGCCATAGGTGCGGGTCAGTTCGTCGGCCAGGCGGATGGCCTCGCGCGCCGTGGCGCACCTCTCTAACATCAGCCGTACCAGTTGCTGGCAGTCGATGAGCCCCTTGTCCGAGCGCAGGCTTTCGCGGCCGCCGAAGGTGGACTCGCCCACCGCCAGCTGGCGGTCGTTCATGCACGGGTAGGCCGTGTTGATGTAGCCATGGGTATGTTCGGCCTGCGGGATCTGGCCGACGGCGACGCAGCGGTAGGAGGGCATGGCCAGCGAGTCGCTGTTGGCGCGTTTGCGCAAAGTGAGCAGAGTGCCGGGCCGGTAGCGCCGCGCCGGCACGATGTCCAACGACGAGTGGGTGCGGTGGCTGTCGCAGGTGTGCGAGGTACTCACCCAGCCGCTTGCGGACGCCTTGCGCCCGACGGTGATGGTGGTGCAGCCATCTGGTCGGCCATCGGCCCAATCGCTCGCCTGGCCGCGCAGCTGCCGCCCAGCCTGAGCCAGGAAGACCAGCGCCATCAAGCTGCTGGTCAGGCATGGACGCGCGAAATACGCAGAGCATTTGGCCATCAGGTGTCCTCCTTGCTTGTTTCGGTTGGGTAGGCCACTTTGGTGGCATAGGGAGCTTTGGCGGAAAAGATACCGCAAATCGGAGAAAAAGTCAAGCTGTTTGCAGGGGGAGAGAAGCTTTCCGGATGCGCGCCGAACAGGCCCCATGGTGCGGGAGCTGCCGGGACTATCGATGTTTCTCCGCCGAAGTTGGGCTCAAATTGCAAGAGAGGGAGCCAGCACAGACGCCGGCAGGTCTTCTGTGGGCCGGGGAATGAACTGACGACGGTGCGCGGTGAGAGCGCGCGAGTTGCGCGCGTTGGGTCGGGCCCTGCGCCCGACCTCCCCGAGATTTTTTGATTTCCCTCTTGACACGAACGCTTCTTCTTGTACATTGCAGTTCGGGAGAGGGAGGGGAGGGGTGCTACAGAGGATGCGTGCTGTCACATGGAGGGTTCGCGCCATGCAGTCCAGGACAGGCGAGCGGCAGACGCGGTTGGTGACCCTGGTGGTGGTCTTTTGCCTGCTGCTTGCAGTGAACGCCGTGCTGCTCCTGGTGGGCCGGGGGAGCAAGGGAGGGCGGGCACGGCAAGCGGCAACGACACTGGTGGGCCAAGACCTGGATAAGCGTCTGCGGCGCGCGGGGATCGACCTGGGGAGAAGGCGTGCCTCGGTGGAGGTGATCCTGTTTGCGGACGAGGAAGTGCAGCTGAGGCTGGGCTCACTTGGGGAGCGACTTGGCGAACTGTTGCGCAGGGGGTGTGCCGCCGGGGGTCAGGTACTTTGTGGACCGGTCTGGCCGGGCGCGGCAGGCTTGTGGCGTGGCCACCACGGGCAGTGGCCTGCTCGTGTGCGATGGGCGGGGCAAGGTGCTTGTGGCGCTGAGCCGGCTGGAGAGGGCAGGGCAAGTTGAGAATGTGCTGAGCACGCTGTGGCTGAACCCCCAGGTGGCAAGCCATCTGCCTCCTGCCAAGGGAGCGGCGCCGAGCAGCGAGTGGGGGCGGAGGCTGGCCAATTTTCCATTTGATAGTCTCCTTGCTGCTGCAGAGGTAGTGGTCATCGATCTGCATCGGGTGCCGCGGCGAGCGCTGCGTTTGGTGCGCAGCGTGGGGGATAAGGAGGTGCCGCCACCGGGGAGCCGGTGTTGGGGGCACCCATTGCCATAGCCGCCGACCAGAGGGGGAGGGTGTTTGTCTGCGACGAGAAGCTGAACGCCGTCATTGAGCTGGACAGCACAGCTACCATCAGGGGGGAGATAGCGCAGAGGGGGGTAGGTCCTGGGGAATTGAGCCTGCCGACGGCGGTGGCGGTGCAGGAGGGGAGGCTGCTGGTGGCAGATGCTTGCTTTCGCCTGCAGGTGTTTGACAGCACGCTACGCTTTGTGAACTCCTATCCCCTGGACTGGGAGGTGGTGCCGTTCGAGGGGCTGGGGGTGTTCGGCAACGTGGTGTGCATTCCCTTTGGGCCTCTTCCTGCCTACCGCTCCAAAATCGTCCACTTCTATGAGTTGGGCGATGGTCACATGCATCTGATCGGGTCTCTTTTCGATTATGTGCGGCCGAAGAAGCGTTACTCTGATCCCACTGGGGCGCTGCTGACGCAGAACCGCGTGCGCCTGGCCACGGACGGCCGCCGCTACCTGGCCGTGGGGAGGCCGCACGAGGCCTTCGTCTCGGTAGTAGACGTGACCGCAAGGGTAGCGTGGAGATATGTGTTCCAGGGGGCGGAAATCAGGCGCCGCAAAAAGAGGGGGTTAGGACCTGGTTGGCCCGATTTTGCCGCCATCCCGCTATATGGTGCGTTGTCGTTTGACCCGCCGGGCAAGCTCTGGGTGCAGTTCGAATTCGGCATCCTGCGACTCGAGCCAGGCGCAGATTTGCAATGTGTGCTGTTCGTGCCGGAAAGCGCTTGCACCGCGGGTGAAGCGGTACTTCCTGGCGCTCTCTCTGGCGATTGCGCACTCCCGCACATTTCTCGCCTCGGCCGGCGAGGGACGCCTTGAGGTCTACAGTTGGTAAGTTACCTCTCTCCAACGGGTGGAAGAATTCATCAGGGGGGCGAGGGGGGAATAATGAATTGGGCCCTGGGCCTGTTGATCGCGCGCACCGCGGTCAACGTGAGTTCCGTTCTTCTCTGCGGCACCAATGCCCGTGCGGAAGGCGGCGAGGTCAAGTGCGCTTTTTGCCTCGGCGAGCTCGGCTATCCCAATTGCCGCGCAGGTGGCTGCCGTGGGGTGGGCGCGGACTATTGCTATGGTCGGTGCGTTGACTGCGGGTGCGAGCCGGGGTACCAGGCCCTGTGTTCGGTGCGCTGGGACCCGAATTAGCCACCTTTGCGCCCTGCGAAAGTGAGAAGGGGCGCGCGGCAGGTACACCAGGAGGCCGCAACCAACGTCTTGGTTGTACAGGGATGCTCAGCCACCTGCGGGGAGGCACCCGGGGCAGCGCACGCAGGGTTTCCCGTTGGCTCGCGAGGCCATTCACCCCAGCTCCTGCACCCAGCCGTTTTCCAGGCCGTAGCGGTCCAGCAGCGCGAGCGCCTGGTGGTACTCCTCCTCAGTAACCCGGCGCATGAGCTCCGGAAAGCGGCGCGCCTCCCAAATGGGCAGGTACTGGCTCATGAGACTCATGTGCACATTGGGCGAAAGCTCGCGGGCGATGGTGGAGAGCACCCGCTCCGTGTTCTGCAAGGCGCCCGGCAGGACCAAGTGCCGCACCAGCAGCCCGCGGCGGGCAATGCCCTCTTCGTCCAGTTGCAGGTCGCCCACCTGGCGGTACATCTCGCGCAGCGCCGCCAGGCACACGCCCGGATAGTCCGGCGTCGCAGAGTAGCGCCGCGCCAGCTCCGCGTCTGCGTACTTGAAATCGGGCAGATACACGTCCACAACTCCCTCCAGCAGCCGCAGCGTTTCCAGGGACTGGTAGCCGCTGGAGTTGTACACGATGGGCAGGTGCAGCCCTTGCCGGGCGGCCAGGTGCAGGGCCTCGAGCACGCGGGGCAGAAAGTGCGTGGCCGTCACCAAGTTGATGTTGTGCGCCCCACGCCGCTGCAGATAGAGCATCGCCCTTGCCAGCGTCGCCGGCGACAGCACATGTCCCGACCGCCAATGGCTCATGGGGAAGTTCTGGCAGAAGACACAAGCCATGGTGCAACCGCTGAAGAAGAGGATGCCGGAGCCACGCGTGCCGGAAATGGGCGGTTCCTCGCCAAGGTGCACCTTGGGCTTGTACAGGACCACCTCGGCTCCCATGCCGCAGAAACCCAATTCGCCGGCGAGCCGGTTGACAGCGCATGCCCGAGGGCAAAGCCGACACTCCGTCAGCTGCGCAGCCGCCACCCGTACCCGCTCCCTGAGCTCACCACTGCGCAGGAGAGCGCGATAGCCCGGTTCATAGCCGTGAGTCGGTTCCACAGGCGTCATCGTCGCAGCCATGGAAGGCACGGAACTGGGCCAAGCACCAGCTCATTCACCTGAGCGCAGGCGGAAACTGTGGCGGTACCCCGTTTGGCCCACAGTGGGAGGTAACTTGGGGACTGGCCGCGAGGCAGCCCTGCGCGGGGCCGTGACTCCAGGCAAACTGCCGGCCGGTCATAGCGTCACCTCGTAGAGGCGAGCCCAGAGTGCCACATTGAACAGCTTCCACAGGGCCCTATCGTCCGGCGCCATGGCAGGAGAGTGAAGCGCTTGGGGAGTGAGCATCTGGTGCAGCAGAGGACTGCGCTCAATTTCCTGCACAAATTGCTCGCGGGGATTCATCCAGCTGGCTAATGGCGCCTCGAACCCCACCTTTTCGCGGCGCCAGGCAACCTCCGGCGGCAGCACCTCGATGGCGCGGACGATGTACTTTGTCCAGCCGTCGCGAATCTTCAGGCGGTTGTTCAGGGAAAGCGCCGTTTCCGCAAGGCGAAAGTCCAGGAAGGGCAGACGGGCCTCTACGGCAAAGTGCATGGAGTTGCGGTCTTCGTAGCGCAACAGGTGAGGGAGCTGGGTCTGGGTCAGTTCGAGGCGCTGCAGCTCGACGATGTCGGCAAAGCTCTCCGCAACCTGCCGGGCCAGCGAGGAGTTGACCTGCGCTAAGAGCTCCGGCTTCAGGTAAGCGTGGCGGGCCTTGAGGCGGCTCAGGCGCACCCTGGCGCGCGGAAAGTAGAACGTGAAGAGCGCCAAGCGCCACGCCGAGAGCCGCGAATGCCGGGCGCAGTTGAGGAATTCCCGGGCCATGGACGGCAGAGGCAGGGAGCGCAGGTAGGCGGTAAAGTAGCGTTCGTAGCCCAGCAGACATTCGTCGCCGCCCTGGCCGTCCAGAAGAACAGGACAGCCTACCTCGCGGGCAGTGCGCATCACGAAGTACTGGAGAAAGACCGAAGGGCTGCCAAAGGGCTCCTCTTGAGCGCGCACTACCTCCTCCAAGGCTGCAATAAAGTCCGCGCGCTGAGGCGCAACCACATGCCACTCTAAGTTCGCAGCCCGTGCCACCCGCTCGGCGTAGGGCGTCTCGTCGACGCGGGGATCGCTCGCCTTAGCGGTGATGGCCACAAAGCGGCGCCCTGTCTGGCTCTGGTAGGCGGCCGAGGCAAGGGTGGCAACCGTGGAGCTGTCCAGGCCGCCGCTCAGGCAGGTGCCCACCTGCACATCGGCACGCAGACGGATGGTCACCGCACGCTCCAGCTCCTTGCGGAACAGGGCAATGGCCTCGCGCTCGTCCACCCGGGCAAGGGAACTGTCCACGGGGAGCTCGTAGTAGCGCTTCACCTCATGCCGGTGACTGCGCACATCGTAGTGCAGATTGTGGCCAGGGGGGAGCTTGCGGATGCCCGCAAAGAAAGACTCGTCATCGTACTCCTCAAGCCCAAGCACAAGATAGTCCACGATCTTGCCGGGGTTGGCGCGGCGCTCGCCGAACAGAGGGAGAAGCTGCTTGATCTCGGAGGCAAAGGCAAAGGCCTTGTCCGTCTCGGCATAGTAGAACGGTTTGACGCCAAACCGGTCGCGGCTGCAAAAGAGGATTTCGTGTCGGCGGTCGTACAGAGCAAAGGCCCACATGCCGTTGAAGCGGTGCACGCACTGCTCACCCCAGCAGTCATACGCGGCAAGGACAACCTCCACATCGGTGCGGGTGCGGAAGCGGTAGCCGAGCGCCTCCAACTCCTGCCGCAGCTCGACAAAGTTGTAGACTTCCCCGTTGAAGACGACCACGTACCGGTCGAGGTAGTGCATCGGCTGATTGCCTGCGGGTGTGAGGTCGAGGATGGCCAGACGGCGGTGCCCCAAGGCAAAGTGGGCACCGAAGAAGTAGCCTTCGCCGTCCGGCCCACGATGACGAACCAGCCCCGTCATCTGCGCGACGGTCGTCTTGTCAACGGGCGTGTTGTCCTTATGGACGATGCCGGATATTCCGCACACCGAAGGTGCTCCTTTTGGGGCCTATGGCAAAAGGTCAAGCGCAGCGGGGCGCTTGACCTTGCGTTGTGCGATGAATCTGCGCAGCAAGGGATGGATCTGGGCTACCGGTTGGGGTCTATCCAGCGCTGCCAATCGGCGTCGAACAGCTCACCGCGCGCCGTAGAGTGCACAAGCTCAAAGTCGCCCATCTCCCGCTTATCCACGAAGATGAACATCACGCCGCCCTGCACGGAGTAGTAGTGCCAGATGTGGTACGCCTTGTTCTCGGCGCTGAAGGGGAAACGCTCGATCTCATCTGGCCGACCGTATTGCAGCAGGATGCGCCCGCGGTCGGTCTTCCATCCTTCGCGAAACCCCCTGAACACGGCATTGGCTTCTGCCACGCGCGCCAAGTAGTCCTGCTTGAACTCGTTTTCCGGCGTGCCGGGGGTTTGGTCCATGCGTGCCCAGAGCTCCCGCAGGAAATTGCGCTTGCCTGCCAGGTTCAGCTTCTTCCAGGTGGCGCGGTCCTCGGCGGTGTTGATGTAGCGCGTCACCTCAAACTCGTGGTCGAGCTCCTTTTCGCTCATCACGTTGTACCGCTCGGCATCCAGCCCTGGCGAGCCCTTACCTGTGGGTGTCTTCTGCTGCTGAGCCGCGAATGTTTCGCCCTCGCGGTAGACGAAGAACTTTTTCATCACCGAAGCCCGCTCGCCGGTAGTGGGGTCTTCGACCTCTAGGACGATGTAGTACGTGCCAGAAGGCAGGGTGATGATGTTGAGCCCGCCGACTTCCACTGCCGAGGTTCCGGGCTTTGTCTTCCTGCTGCTGGGGAAGGCCTTGACACGTTGCCCTTCGCCGTTGAGGATGAAGTAGTTAACCCGATAGGAGGCGGAATCGCCCGGGTGCCCGTAAGTCAGGTTGTAGACCTCGGCGTAAAAGTACAGGATGGGCAGCGTAGTGCCGTAGATGCCCGGAGGGTTGGGCAGAACCAAGTAGTTGCCCTTGGTGAACTGGCCATGCGTGGTATCGCGGGAGATCTGCGCGGCCAGTTGCAGGTCGCTCAGGCAGAGGCCGCTATCCGGGAAGGCGATAGCTTTGATGTCGAATATGGCACGGGCGGTGTCGCGCGAAGCGGTGTCCACGACCAGCAGGTCCACGCGGTAGTGGCCGCGAGGCACATTGAACTGGCCGACGGTGAACAGGCTGAAGGCTCCCCGCGTCTCTGCCAGACTGTCGGCAAAGTCGACGTTGCGCCATGCCCGGTGAGCGACCGTGTCGGCCCCGGAAAACAGCAGGGCATCCACCAGGAATTCCGCGCGCAGGCGTCCGTCTTCTGCACGCTGGTACATGAGGGTACTGCGGGGCAAGGAGATGTAGGTCTCCAGAAACGTGTGATCCTCTGGGCTGCGAAATCGGGCAAAGTCCACGGTGAATTGTAGAGGAGCGCGCACCGAATCGGCAACAGCCCCGCTGGCCTGGTTGGTGGAGAGGGGAAGCAGGGCGAGGGCCGCCAGAGCCAACGCCCGAATTGCTGATGAGTTCATGACTTGCTCCATGCTAACTTTCTGCCGCGGCCGCATTCCTCGCTTCAGGGGCAGTCTCCTGTTCCCCGAACCTCACCGATACCAACCGGGAAATGTGATCCTCGCTCATGGTGACTCCGTAAAGGTAATCGGCCGCCTTCATGGTGATTTTGTTGTGCGTCACGGTGATGAACTGCGTGTTGCTGGTAAACTTGCGCAGCGCCTGCACAAAGCGGTGCACGTTGACGTCATCCAGGGGGGCATCCACCTCGTCGAGAATGCAGAAGGGACTGGGCTTGACCAGGTAGATGGCAAAGAGGAGCGAGATGGCGGTGAGGGCCTTTTCGCCGCCGGAGAGCAACGAGAGCGACTCCATGCGCTTGCCCTTGGGGCTGGCGACAATCTTGATTTCGGCCTCCAAGGGGTCGTCCCCTTCTTCCAGGCGCACCTCGGCAGTGCCCCCGGCGAAGAACTCCGCAAAGACCTGCTTGAAATTCTGGTGGACCGTCTGGAAGACCTCCGCAAACTTTTCCCGTGCCGTCTGATTAATGCGGCGGATGGTCTCCTCCAGGTTGGCCCGCGCATCGAGCAGGTCTTTGCGCTGGCTGAGCAGGAGGTCAAGCCTTGCCTTCTCTTGCTCGTACTCGCGCAGGGCAAGGAGGTTCACCGGACCCAGCAGCTTGAGCTTCTGGCGCAGCGTGGAGATTTCCTGCTCCACGGTCGCCACGTCAAGGTCCTCGATGTCTTGAGCGGACAGTTCGACTTCGAACTCAACGCGGGCTCGTTCCTTGAGGTTGTTGATCTTGAGCTGCAGTTCGGTGACCTGGAGTTCCAGCTGATGGACAGCCTCGGCGAGGCGTTCCCGTTGGATGCGCACGTCGCGGCAGGCGCGTTCCTGCTCGTCGATCTGCTGCTTGTAGCTGCGGTAGCGTTCCTCGAGCTCCAGGACCTGGTGTTCCAGCTGGTCGCGCTTGGCAAAGCTCTCCTGGAGTTCGTGCTTCAGTTGGGTGATGCGCTCGCTGAGGGCGGCAGCTTGCTGTTTTGCCTGGCGAGCCTCGTCCGCGCGGGTGGCGATAGCCTGCTGGGTCTCGGCGATGTGCGCCTCGGTGCGAGAGAGCTCCGCCACCACCTCGTCCAGGTCGCGGCGCTGGCTGACCAGGGCGATGTGCAGCCGCTCCGCCTCAGTGGCCAGCTCAGACGCCGTAGACTCGACCTCGCGCAGTTGCTCACGCAGGTGTTCGGCCTGGGCAGTGAGGGCCTGGCCCTGGGTGCTGAGCTGAGCAAGCGCCGCTTGCTGACGGGCAAGTTCCTGTTCCACCTGGCGGCTTCTGGCGCGCAGCTGCTCTTCCTCGGTTGCGATGGTCCGCTGGCGCTCGCCCAGGTTCCGAGCGCGCTCTTCGAGCTGTCCCACCCGCAGCCGATAGGTCGCTATGTCGGCCTCGCGGGACTGGAGCGCGGCCCGGAGCTCGTCTTCCTGGCGGCTGAGGGTTGCCATCTCGGAGGCCTGGCGTTCGGCCTGCTGGCGCAGTCCTTCCATTTTGCTGGCCAGGGCATTCATGGCCGCCGTGGCCTGCTCCAGCTGTTGGCGGCGGCCGATGAGGCTGACCTCCTGGCGCACGACCTGTCCGCCACGAACGAGCCCGGCAGCAGTGAGGCGCTCGCCGCTCAGGGTCACCAAGTCGCAGCCATGTGCGGCGGCAGTGGTATGCAGGCGGCGGGCCACCTCCAGGTCCTTGACTACGGCGGTACTCCCCAGCAGAGCAGCGGCCAGGGGGCGATAGGCCGCATCGCAGGTCACCAGTTCGTCTGCCCAGGCGAGTATCTCCTCTGCCTGCCAAGACCTTTGCGCCGACGCACGCGGACGCATGTCCGCCAGGGGCACGAACCACGCCGGCCCCTGCTGCTGAGCGCGCAAAATTGCGACCCCGCGAAATGCCGCACTCTGATCAGCGACCACCACGAAGTTGAGGGCCTCGCCCAGGACCGCCTCGATGGCCGGGCGGTACTGCTCGTCCACTGCCAACATATCCGCCAAGGTGCCGAGGGTACGGAACGACTCGCTCGGCTGGCTGACGAGCAGGCGCACGCTCTCCGGTTGGTCCTCATAGCTCTGCAACAGGCGGCGAAGGATTTCAGCGCGATGGCGCGCCCGCTCCATTTCCCCCTGGGTGTCCAATTGCTGCATGCGCAGCTGCTCGTTCGCCTGACGAAGCGAGGCGAGCTGCTCCTGGAGGGCTTGCAAGGCAGTGCGCGTCTGTTGCGCAGCCCCCTCGAGGCGCGCTAACTCGTGGCTCTGCGTTGCGAGCTCTGCCCCTATCTCGGCCAGGGCCTGCTCGTTGCGCGCCCTTTCCTGAGCCAAGGCAGCGGCGCGCTCCTGGAAAGCCGATTTTTGGGCCGTCGCTCGTTCCGCGCGGGTGCGCAACTCGGCCAGTTGCCGCTCGTGGTCGCGCACCTTTAATTCTGCTGTCTGGTACTCCTGACGGAGCGTGGCCACCTGCGCCATCTGCTCCTGGTGGCGGGCGCGAGCCTGTTCATAGGCCTGCTGAGCTTCGGCCACAAGCTGTTCAACCCTGCTGCGATGCTGTTGCTGCTCTGCCAAGTGGGTCTGCAGCTTCTCCAGGCGCCTTTGCAGCTCGGCAGCGTCTCTTTGCAAGAGCTCAGCGCGGCTCTCCAGCGAATGCATCTGCTCCCGGCCGACCAGCACTTCTTCCTCATGGGCGCGCAGCGTGCTGACCGCCTGGTTGAAGTGCTGCTGCACCTGGCGTAGCTCTTGCTCCTGGGCAATGAGCTGGGTCTTGGCCTCCTCCAAGGCCGCTTCGAGTCGGCCAAGTTGGGCCGAAACGGCCTCGCGTTCTTGCCGCCGGGCGGTCAGTTCCTCCAGCAGGGGGGTCAGCTGCCGGCCATAGTCGGTGAAGCGCTTGGTGGCGAGCTTGATCTCTAATTCGCGCAGATTTTCGGCAATGCGCTCGTAGCGTTGCGCGCGGTGCACCTGCCGCTGTAGAGAGCGGACCGTCTTTTCCACCTCGGAGATGATGTCCTCGAGGCGCTGCAGGTCCTTCTCCGTGGCCTCCAACTTGCGATAGGTGGCCTTGCGCCGCTGCTTGTACTTGGTGATGCCGGCCGCCTCGTCAAAGACCCGGCGCCGCTCCTCCGCCTTGCCGTTGAGCAGAGATTCCACCATGCTCAGCTCGATGACCGAATAGGCGTCTGGCCCCATGCCGGTGTCCATGAACAGGTCATTGATGTCCTTCAAGCGGCAGACCGTGCCGTTGAGCAGGTATTGGCTTTCGCCGGAGCGGAAGAGTCGCCGGGTGACCACGACTTCGCTGTATTCGATGGGCAGGACGTTGCGCGTGTTCTGGATGGTGAGCGACACCTCGGCCATGCCCAGGGGCTTTGCCGCCTTGCTGCCAGCGAAGATAACGTTCTCCATCTTGTCGCTGCGCAGCACGCCGGCCTTCTGCTCACCGAGCACCCAACGGATGGCGTCGACAATGTTGCTCTTGCCCGCGCCGTTGGGTCCGACGATAGCGGTGATGCCCGGGTTGAAGACCAGCGTTGCCTTCTTGGCAAACGACTTGAAGCCTAAGATGTCTACCTGCGAAAGGTACATGCAGTGTTTCCTACTCAGAGTCCTATGGCAGTTGCGGCGCACAGAGTCCAGACCCACGCCCAGGACGGCGATTTTGCGGCGTGTTAATGTACGATGAAAACCAATACAAAATCAAGCGGTTTTTTGTCAGCGCGGCGCGGCCGGGCAGGTCGCTTCTTGCGGTCGTGCAGAAAAAACTGTTGATATTGGCATAGATTCTGATAAATTTGCTGCAAGGCCGAGGCCGAGCTGGAAAAGCAGAGACTTGCGATCGATGAGTTCCAAGCACAGCCAACCAAGAGGCACGCCGGGGGATTGGCGCACGGAGGCGCCGCCGGGCTACCGTATCCTGGACCGTGTGGAGGAAGAGCCCCTCTGGACGTTGGTCACGGCAAAGGACGGAGCCGGGCGGCCTGTTCTCCTCAAACTCTTCAGCCCGCTGGTGCGCAACCAGGAGGAGCTGCGTAGCGAGGTTATCGCTTCGCTGCAGCTGAGTGAGAGACTTGGCCACCCGCAGATCCTCCGTCCCAGTGCCATACTCGCGCAGGGGCAGTCACTGGTTGCCCTGTACCACTGCCGCGCTGGCGAGACGCTGCGGCAGCGGCTGCGCAAAGGCAAGGGGTTGGAGGTGGCTGAGGCCTGTCGCATAGTGTTGCAGGTGGCCCTGGCCATCCAGCAGCTGCACCAGGAAGGACATGTGCAGGGGCTGCTCACGCCCGCCAGCATCTGCGTGGACCAAGAAGGCAACCCCTTGCTGCACGAAGTTGCCTTGGCCCGCCTGGCTGCGCTCATTCAGGAGCGGGGGGCGCCAAACATCCGCTGCCGCTATGCACCCTACCTGTCACCGGAGCAGCTGGCCGAGAGCCCGCAAGCCACTTTCCTCAGCGACGTGCATGGGCTGGGTGTGCTCTTGTACGAGCTGCTGACGGGGCAAGCGCCGTTTACCGGGTCCTCGGTAGCCGAGATCGCCACCCAGCAGGCGGCAACGCCGGCGCCTTCGGCCAAAAGGCTGAACTGGAAAGTCCCGGAGAGCCTGGACGCTCTGGTGGGGCGTTGCCTGGCGAGCGAGCCCCAGCAACGCTTCCCCTCCTGTGCAGCCTTGATGGACGCCCTGGAAGCTGAGCTGCTCCGTCTTCCGGGGAGGAAAGTGCCTCGGGCAACAAAGCGCAAGGGCCAGGTGCAGTTCTACCCGGCCGAAGCTGAGGCGCCGTCGCCGCCGGCGAGAGCGGGTGGAAGAGGAAGGTTGTGGCGGCCAGCTCTGGTGGGCCTGGCCCTAGTAGGCCTTCTTGGCGCTGGGGGACTCTTGCTGCTGAACAGGAAGCACCCCAAGCCACATCCGCCAGTGACTGAGGTGGGGCAAAGGGAAGAGACGGCCGCGGTTACGTCAGGCCAAGCTGCAGAGGGTACGCCTGCTGGGAAAAGGGAGGAGCAAGAGGAGGTGTCGGTGCGCGCGGCTCCAGGGAGCGAGCCGCAGCCTGCGCCCGCCTGGTCTGGCTCCACCACGACGCCGGCCATGGCCCCGGCGGCGGCGCGACCACTTCCTGCGGCGGTGAGCGTAGAAGTGCATGTGGGCGGGTTGCCTGTGGCGGCGGAAGTGTCCGTGGACGGCACGGGCAGAGGCGTGGTCGACGAGCGTGGTGCCTTGATGCTCCAGGTCTCCCCGGAGGAGACGCACACCGTGCGCATCGCCAGGCCAGGGTTCACAGCATGGGACACTACCTTCGCGCTGCGCGCAGGCGAAAGCAGGTCAGTGCGGGTTGAACTCCGGCCGCAGCCAGGCGCGACCGTGGAGGTGACGCTGGCCAAAGTGGACTTTGCCGACTATGTGCGCATTGACGACGCTGGCGAGGCGCGTCAGCTGCCTGCTACGCTCCGCCTGCCGGTGGGTCGCCACGTCGTCGAGTACCTGGACCGGGAGGGGAATCGCATGTGGCGCGGAGAGCAGATCTTCGATCTCCAGGCCCCGCAGCAGTATCTGCCCAAAGCCCTCGTGGAGTTTGCCGAGTTAGCCGTGGTAGTGGAGAACGCTGCCGAGGTCGGGTACGGCTACGTGCTCATCGATGGGCAGGAGTGGAAGAGTGGGGGCACCAGCGCCACGCCCATGCGCACCTTGACCCCGGCCGGGCAGCATCGCATCAGGCTGGTGCGCGACGGGTTCCGCGCGGTGCCCCAGGACACGACCGTCAGCCTGCAGCCAGGTCAAGAGATGCGCGTGAGCTTCAGGCTTTACCCAGCACGATAGCCAGGGGGAGGGCATGCGGATCCGGAAGCTGATGCCGTGCGTCCTCCTGGTGGCACTTTGTGGGCCGGTAGGTGCGCAGGAACGGCCCCTTGCAGTGCAGAAGGGCATTGACCTCTTCTACGAAGCGCGTTTTGCAGAGGCAAGCGACGCGTTGCAGGAGGCCATCGCCAGCGGAAAGCTGGCCAGAGAGGCGCGTTTTGATGCCTATCTCTACTTGGCATTTGCCATCTTGCGCGGCGGCGGTCCTGCAGAGGCCGCGGACGTCGCCTTTGAGGCCTGCGTGCGCACTGATCCGGCGCGCACCCTGGATCCCTCCAAGATTCCGCCTGACCTGGTGGAGCGGTTCGACAGAGTGCGCACAAGCATGGTGGGCAGGCTCTACGTGGTGACCAATCCTCGTGAGGCCGGCGTTTTCGGTATCCAGGCGGAGACCGGACGGCAGATCGTGGGACGTACGCCGGTCCTTTTCGAGAACCTGCTGGCCGGCTCGTATCAGTTGCGCATCACCAAGGAGGGGTACGGCCAGGAGGTGTTGGTGATTGAAGTGGATCCTTCGGCAAGCGACACGCTCTACGTGGACCTGCGCGAAAGCAGCTCCAAGGCCTCAACCAGACGGTGGATCGTGGGAACCGCGGTTGCCGCCTCGCTTTTGGCGGTGGTGATCGTTGTGGCCCAGCGAGCGGCGGCGCCATGAACAGCAGGCACATCCGCCACGCCGCCAGGAGTGCTTCGGCCAAAGGGGTGGTCGGGGACGAAGAGCGGACGCGGGTCTGGCAGCTCTTGGCCCACGAGCGCCGTCTCTGGGCACAGGGTGTCTCAGCAGTGGCCGGAATTGACGAAGCCGGTCGAGGACCGTTAGCGGGCCCGGTGGTGGCGGCTGCCGTGGTGTTTGCCCCCGATGTTTTCATCGCCGGCATCGACGACTCGAAACGGCTTTCGCCTGGCAGGCGGGAGCGCCTGTACCGGGAGATCTTCCGCAACGTCAGTGGTCTGGGCATAGGCGTGGTGCAGCCGGCGGACATCGATCGCCTGAACATCCGCAACGCCACCCACTTGGCCATGTGCAAGGCGCTGTCCAGGCTTCCGGTGGTCTGCCAACACGTGCTGGTGGACGGCAACGAGGTGCCAGAAATCGAGCTGCCGCAAACGGCGCTGGTGGGTGGTGACCGCTCCTGCTTCTCCATAGCTGCGGCGAGCATTGTGGCAAAAGTGGTGCGGGACCGCATCATGATTGCCTACGACCGAATCTTGCCAGAGTACGGGTTCGCCGAGCACAAAGGGTATGGCACTGCCCAGCACTTAGCGGCCATAAAGGTGCACGGGCTGTGTCCCATCCATCGCCGCTCATTCAAGGTGAAGGGGTTACAGGTCGATGAATGAGACCCACCGGCGCAAAGCCGCCACGAAGGCGACGGGCAGCAGGGGCGAGGAGGTGGCTGTAGCCTATCTCGAGCGCAAGGGCTACGGCATTGTCGCTCGCAACTACCGCTGCGCGCACGGCGAGATTGACATCGTCGCCCGCGATGGCGCGACGCTGGTGTTCGTGGAGGTCAAGGCAGGACGTTCGGGTTCGTTCGGGCCGCCAGAGGGGTGGGTGGACAGCCGCAAGCAGGAGCACCTGGGCAAGGCAGCGGCCCTGTACATGGAGGAACACGCAATCGAAGACGTCGACTGCCGCTTTGACGTGATTGCTATTGTGTGGGAGCAGAATGGCGTGCGAGTCCACCACATCGAAGACGCCTTCTGGCTCTGAGAAGGCGGCAAGGCGCTCAGGTGTGTGGCGGGCCATCGTTGGCGTGGCGCAATGGGCCATCGTCCTGTACCTGCTCTGGCCGCTCCGTGGTCGCGTGCAAGGGATGGGCCACTTTGCGCGGGTGGCGCTGGGCATCTTTCTCTTCGTCGTGTTCTCCGGGAAGCTGCTCTACGACCAGGTGATAGCGCGCCGGCAAAGCGCGGACCCCCGGGAGCAGGCAGTGCATCTGGCAGGGATGGCCCTCGGCCTGGTGCTCATTGTCGGCGTGGTGGTGCTGCTCATCGGCATTTTGCTGGCCAACCTTTTGACCAGCAGTCTGCAGCCGCCCGAGCAATAGCGCAGAACGGTGCCCTGGCGGAACCCGCACGCTCGCTTGCCTAGCAGAAAGGAGAGATTCACGAAAAGGGAGGAGATGATTGACCAGTGACCGCTTGGCCGTGTTGGCCCTGGTGCTGGTGAATACGGCTGCCTCTGCCAGCCCACCGGCCGCCTCGTTTCCCCTGACACGGGCGGAGCGCTCTGGCTTCCGCGAGACATCGCGCTACCAGGAGGTGGCCGCCTTTCTCGACACGTTGCAGCAGCTCTCCGGCGACCTGCGCGTGGAGACGATGGCCGTCAGCGCTGAAGGACGACCTGTGCCGCTGGCAGTGTTAGGTCGGCCTGTGCCCTTGTCGCCAGCCCAGGCGAGGCTGCAGGACCTACCAGTGGTTCTCATCATCGCCAATCTTCACGCCGGTGAGGTGGAAGGCAAAGAGGCCACGCTGATGCTGATGCGCGACATGCTCCTTGGTGACTTGGCGGCACTCTTTGAGAATCAGGTGGTGCTCATCGCCCCCATCTACAATCCGGACGGTAACGAGCGCATCAGCCCAAGCAACCGGCGCGGCCAGCATGGGCCGGAGGGCGGCGTAGGCGTGCGCCACAACGGCCAGAACCTCGACCTGAACCGTGATTTCGTCAAGCTGGAGACTGCGGAAAATCAGGGTCTGGTGGCCAACGTCCTGCTGCGCTGGGACCCGGTGCTCATGGTGGACTGCCACACGACCAACGGCTCCCCACACCGGCATCCGGTCACCTACGCGGTGCCGCACAACCCAAACACGCACCCTGAGATCGTCCGCTATCTCCGCGAGGAGATGTTGCCGCAGGTGACCGGGCGGCTCAAGCAGGCGTATGGCTACGACTCCGTGCCGTACGGCAACTTTGTGGACATGGCGGCGCCAGAAAAAGGCTGGGCGAGCTTCGGCAGCGAGGCGCGCTACAGCACCAACTACATCGGCCTGCGCAACCGCTTTGCCATTCTCGACGAGAACTACGCCTACGCGGACTTTGCCACGCGTGTGCGTGCCTGCCGCGCCTTTTTGGAGTGCATCCTCTGGTACACGGCGCAGCGGGGTCGTCAGATGAGTGCCATTGTCCGTGCCGTGGACCGCGCCACCGTCGGACGCGGTGCTGCGGCTGATTCTACCTGGTGTTTGGCGCTGCGCTCAAAGGTGCAGGCGCTGCCCGAGCCCATGGAGGTGCTGAGCTACGAGTTCGCGATGGTCACCGACGAGGGGGGCAGGACGCGCCTCAGGCCTACCGAACGGCCGCGCACCTATCGCGTGCCCTACCTTGGCCGATACGTCCCCACCAGCGCGGTGCCGCTCCCTGCTGCCTATCTTTTCCCGAGCCAGTTGCAGGAGGTGGCAGCAAAGCTGGTGCAGCACGGCGTGGTGGTGGAAAGGTTGGCGCAGAGCTGCACGCTGGCGGTGCAAAGCTTCCATGTGGAAAAGGTGGAGGCGACGCAGCGCTCCTACCAGGGTCACTATCTGGTCACATTGGCCGGCTCGTGGGAGCGCGAGAACAAGGTCTTCGCGGCCGGCGACTTGCTTGTGGATACCGCCCAACCGCTGGCGCCTCTGCTTGCCTATCTGCTGGAGCCGGAGAGCGAGGATGGCTTGGCTACGTGGAACTTCTTTGACCGCCACCTCTATGCCAGCCAATGGAGCGATCGGCCAGCGGACTTTGCGGTGAGCAGAGCCCTGCAGCGACCAAGAGTAGCCCGGCGCGTCTGGCAACCTACTGCCGGCAGGTAGCGCCCAGCGGAGACAAATGAACCAACGAAGAGGTGAAACCATGGCAGAGATGGTCAAACAGCTTTCCGTGTTCGTGCAAAACAAAGTGGGAACCCTCCAGGAGCTGTGCACGCAACTGGGACGCGCGGGCGTCAACGTGCTGGGCACCCTGTTGGTCGACGAGCGCGACTGGGGAGTGGTCAGATTGGTGGTCGACGACGTGGCCAAGGCAAAGACTGCGCTGCAGAACACCGGCTACGTGTTTGGCGAAAGCGAGGTCCTGGCAGTGGAGCTCGACAACACGCCGGGAACTTTGGCGGATATGGCCAGTAGATTGGCCAAAGAGAACATCAGCGTGGAGTTCATCTATGGCTCAGGGGCTGGACCAAGAGCGCTGATGATTCTGTCCACTTCCAACAACAAGAAAGCAGGCAAACTGCTGCGTTGAATGGCAACGGAACGGGAAAGACTGGACTGGCCGAAAGCATCAACCACTGTTCGCAAAGGAGAGGAGTGCGCGGATGAAGAAGGTAAGCGTGATCATGCAGTATCGGGAGGGGCTGAGCTACAGCGATGCCGAGCTCAATGAAAGCATTCAGACGCTCGTCAGCCAGAACTATCCCTACTGGGAGCTGATTCTGGTCGACTACCGGGGGGCGAAGGCGGCGCGGCCGCCGCTGGTGGAGGACGAGCGTATCGTCCACCTACCGGGGACATTCAAGAACCGAGCCCAAGGCCTCAATGCCGCGCTTGCACGCGCCAGCGGTGACGCAGTGCTGCTGGTGGACAACGTCCGCGCACACGTCTCGTTTCGCACCAGCACCCTGGAACTCCTGCTCATGGCCGCGAGCAGGCACAAGGACACCGGCCTGGTGTACGCCGACTATCGCCTGATTGCCGCCGACGGCACCGAGCGCGAAATCCACCTGCTCGGCCACCACGAAGGGCGCCTGCGCGACAATCAGGACTACGGGCCGGTGTGGCTTTTGCCTCGAGCAGTGGTCAAGAAAGTGGGTGGGCTCAACGAGAAATACGCGGCGGCTGACCTCTATGACTTGCGACTGAAGATTGCAACGCGCTACCGCCTGGTCCATGTGGCTGCGGCGCGCAACGGCCACGCCTACGTGGTTAAGGCTCCTGCCGCCAAACACAACGTCTTCGACTACCTCCTCGCCAACAAGGAAGTGCAACTGGAGATGGAGCAGGCCCTCACCGAACACCTGAAGCGCATTGGTGCCTATCTGGCGCCAGGAGCCCACTACCAGAAGGTGACCTACACCCGCGCCGAAGAGCGACAGTTCTCCGACTGCATTGCCAGCGTGGTGATTCCGGTCTTTAACCGCAAGGAGTTCATCGGCACCGCCATCGAAAGCGTGCAGGCGCAGACCGTGCAAAACGTCGAGGTCATCGTCGTCGTCAACGGCGGCAAGGACGACCCCACCATCGAGGGGGTGAAACGGTACTTGCCGGGTGGCCAGAAGTACGACCCGAAGAAGCCCAAGGTCACCTTGCTGGTGGAGGACATCAATAACATCGGCTACTGTCTGAACAAGGGGCTGCAGGTGGCGCGCGGCAAGTACTACGTGCAATTGGATTCCGATGACCGCCTGAAGCCCAACGCGGTGGCCAAGATCTTGGAGGTGTTCAATTCCGACCGGTGCATTGGCATGGTCATCGGTTCCTACGAAGTCTGGCAGAAGGACGAGCACACGGGCGAGCTGTCGCGCATGGAGTCCATCCCGGTGGTGACCCATGACGAGTGGACGGAAAAGAACGGTCGGAACAACCTACTGCGCATCAACGGAGCCGGGGCGCCGCGCGCCGCGCATATCAAGGTGATCAGGGAACTCGGCGGCTTTGGCACCAACGACTCCCCCTATGCGCGCAATTACGGCGAGGACTATGACTTGGTGTTGCGCCTGTCGGAGCGTTACCGCATTGGGCGGGTGTGGGAGCCCATCTACGAGGTCGTGCGCCACGCCGGAGGGACCGACCACGCCATCGACCAGGCGACCATCGACCGCAACGATGAAGCCAAGGACTTTATGCGCCTGGAGGCGGTGCGGCGCCGCAAGGCCGTGAATCGCAAAGCCAAGGCGGCGTGAAGCAATTTCCGGCATTGACAGCCATGCGCGCCCCGATGAGTACCACCCACGGCGGCTGCTTGGCGTTGTGGGCGGTGCTGGTGGCATCCATGTGCATGGCTGGCCTCGGCTGCCGCGATGGCGGCCGGAGCGCCTCTCTCATTCAACATGACCCCCGGTGGCGCCACGACCACGCCGGCATCGTGCGCGGCGACACTTCTGCGCGCGCTCTCGCCCTCATCTTTACCGGAGGAGACTATGGCCAGGGGTGTGAGCACATCCTTTCCACCCTCGAGAGCCACGGCATCAAAGCCTCGTTCTTCCTCACCGGAGCATTCCTTTCCCACCCGGAGCACCGCGCCTGTGTCAGGCGCATGGTTGCGCAAGGGCACTACGTCGGGCCGCACTCGCACGCCCATCTGCTGTACTCCCCCTGGGAGGACAGGTCCAAGACTCTGGTAGGCAGAAGGCTCTTTCGCCAGGACCTCAAGAAGAACATGCGGGAGCTGCGCGCTCTAGGTGCCCTCCGGCACGACAAGGTGGTCTTCTTCATTCCGCCCTATGAGTGGTACAACCAAGATCACGTGCGCTGGGCCAATGAGATGGGCGTGGTGCTGTGCAACTTTACGCCGGGCAGCGGTTCGCAGCGTGACTGGATTCCGGAGGGGGAGAAAGGCTTTGTGCCCGGCACTGCGATTGTTCAGGAGATCCTTGTCCATGAGCAGCAGGACCGAAATGGCCTAAACGGCTTCCTCTTGCTCCTCCATCTCGGCGCGCAGCGCCAGGACAAGGTCTTCTTGCAGCTGGGACCGCTGGTGGAAGAGCTGCTGCGGCGCGGCTACCGGTTCGTCCGGATCGACGAGCTGCTGGCCCTGCCCTGAAGGGAAGGCACCGAATGGAGTCGTTTCGATCTTGCCGCAGCGATTGTCCCCGTCCTGCGCATGAGCGGAGCGGCCTTGGCAACGGCTCATTGGGTGTTCAGCATGAACCTCCCGTGGGTGTACGGCCCGTCGTGCCACCTGACCTCTTCGCGCACGCGCATAAAGCTCATCCCTAAGTAGCGGGGGTTGCGCATGAGGCTGGCCAGATAGTCGACAAAGGGGGTGTCCACTACTTTGCCGGCGCTCATGCTGGCGTGGCGGAAGAAAAGCCCGCGCTCGTTTCTGATGACCAGCAGCATGTGCGCCGAGAAGATGCCCGGCCGGTCCTGGATCAGGGCCACGATGTCACCGCTGCGCAGGCTGTCCTTGTGCGCCGCTAAGCGCGCCAGGGGGATGTATGAGATCGTCACTTCGCGCTCGGGAATGACCACGGGCAAATCCACAAACCCTTTGCCGGCGAAGAAGCGCTGATGGCTGATGGTGCGGGTGAGAGGCACAGCGTCGCTGCCGCCAACACGCTGGGTCACATCCTCCAGACACCAGCTGTTCGCCGGCAGCCAGTCGGCCATGGTGTAGTGGTTGCGACTGGCCATGCCCATGATCCCCTGCCGATAGCGAATGTGCTGCAGGATGTTGAAAAAGTCCTCGTAGTAATCAGCTAATGTGAGGGCCAGAACGATTTCGCAGTAGGTCATGCAATTGAGCTTCTTGAGGTTGAGGAGCGGCCTGGTGTCGTAGCGCGCGTAGGGCCCGTCGCCCTCGCAATAGAGCTCATAGGGGGCGCCCATGAATCGCTCGGAGTAGTAGACCATCTTCTGCTGGTTGCTCCAGCCGGAGCTGGCGACGCGGCGAATTTCACAGTCAAGCGCTTCGGTGGACAGGCGCGGATAGTAGGGGCGCACCAGCGGCCGTGCGCAGCCGACCAAAAGCACCGCCAGCAGCAGGAGAACGGCCTCTCGCCATTTCATCGTCCACATGCCATTGACCTCCAATGTCGCAGAGTGCGCTCCTCGCCACACGCCGATGAGGCACCATGGCGCCGCGCAGCGGGTGGATAGATGCAGTCGCTGATGGCGCAGGGGAGAGCTACCACAGGTCTTCCATCCCCGGCGGGATGTCCCAGAACGTGGCCCACTGGAAGTGGCCTGTGCCGCCGCGGTGGGCGGCCAGGTCCACCGACAGCAAGCGATAGTGCTCCTGTTCCTGTTCGGCCAAGAAGCGAAACATGTCGCGCGCCTTTGCTGACCTGGCACGCCCGGCTGCCGCCAAGTAAAAGTCGTAGGCTGCCCGTTCCGCGTCCATGGCTACGGAGATGGCCTGTTCCACGGTCATGTCCTTGGTGAGCGTGCGCTTGGTCACCTCGACGCGCTTCTTGCCTGGGTCCGGCGGTGGGCCTCCGGTCAGCGTGCGGTACAGCTCGGAGAGCTGTTGGAAGTGCTCCTGTTCCACGGCTGCCAAGTACAGGAACTTGTTGCGAATGGCCGGCTGCGTGAAGCGTTCGCCCGCGGCCTGATAGAACTCTTGCGCGCCTTGCTCGCGGGCCACCGCTAAGGCTAAGGCCTGCAGCGCCTCGGAGGGTGTGGCCTCTGCCGTTGGGCGGCGAGCGGCCAACGCCTCGGCTAAGGCGCGATTGAACTCGGGCAAGTCCTCGGAACGGCGCGAGGTGATGAGCTGTCCGTCGATTAGCACAGGGCTGTCCTCGTAGAGGCCGCCCGCCAAGACCACATCGTCCCGGATGCCAGGGTAGCAGGTAAGCTTTTTCCCCGCCAGGAGCTGTGCCGAAATGAGCACCTGCGGCCCGTGGCAAATTGCGCCGACGATGCCCCCCTGGCTCCAGAACTGCCGCACAAAACTGAGGACTTCTGGCGACAGACGCAGGATCTGCGGTGCCTCACCCCCGGGTATGACGATGCCATCGTACGCGGAGGGGTCCGCCTCCTCGAAGGTGCGCGTCACCTCCACCGTGTGCCGGCCATTCTTGCCGGCCAATCTACTCTTGTAAGTGCCTAGATACTCGACCTTGGCTCCCTTGCGCGCGAGGAAGTCACGGGGCGAGGTGGTTTGTTCGTCATGAAACCTGGGAGCCACCAGGATGGCGACTCTTTTCCCTTTCAGTGGCATAGTGCCCCTCTCATCTTCATTTTGGCCAGAAACTGGGCGGCGTGCCGCCATCTATATGCTGGGGGATACTTCGCCCTTTGCTCAACCAATCGACGCTACAAATTTACAACAACCAGCCTCAAAAACAAAGGGAAAAGTAGCATTGCACCAGTCCCCGGAGCTCTGAATTCTCGTCTTTCCCTTGGCGATTCTTCTTGAAGGTCACGGGCAAATCGTGTATATTTGAACACGAGGCTTTGCTGGCTGTGGTGGACACTGCTGAGGGCCGATGCGGAGTTGGTGGCAAATGCCCGTCGCTGTAACGGCGGTTCTGCTCCTGTGGGATGCTCTGGTGCATGGCCAGAGCGAGCAGTGGACAGTCTACACGCGCGAGAACTCTGGCCTGCCTGACAACAACGTCCTCTCGTTGCTGGCCACTCCAGAAGAGCGCCTTTGGGTGGGCACCAGATTCGAGGGGCTGGCGTTGCTGGACGGCGGCTCCTGGAGCTACTACAAGCCGCCTGCACCGCCTGGGCCACGGGCCACAGGTTCCCATGCCCCGCGAGGACCGCAGGCACAGGCCATCTACGACATTGCCCTGGATAGCACAGGGGCGCTCTGGGTGGGAACGAAAGTGCACGGTCTACTGCGCTTCGACGGCGCGACCTGGACGCGCTACGACACGGTCAACTCGGCCCTGCCCGACAACTACACCTGGTCGGTGGTGATCGATGCCGAGAACCGGGTCTGGGTGGGCACCCGCTACGGCGGTGTGGCGGTATTCGATGGCGGCGCGTGGACCATCTATAACACGCACAATTCCCCTCTCCCCTCTGATGATGTGGGATGCCTTGGTCTTGACCCCAAGCAGCGCCTGTGGATCGGCACGCGGCACGGCTTGGCTATCCTTGAGCGGAGCGAATGGAGGCTTTTCACCTCTGCAAACAGCGGCTTGCCCTATGACCACATCGAGGCGATAGCTTTCGACCCTGTGGGGACTGCCTGGCTTGGTACCTTCGGCGGCGGCTTGGCACGGTTTGATGATCAGCAATGGCAAGTGTACACCCGCGCCAACTCTGGCCTTCCCTGCGACAGCATCTACTCGCTGTGCGTTGACCGCGACGGGACTGTGTGGGTGGGCACCTTCTCGGCCGGCTTGGCTGCCTTCGACGGCTCAAGCTGGCGGGTGTTCGACTCGCACAACTCGCCGCTGCCTCATGACTTTGTCTATGAGACGACCGTGGATCGGCGTGGGGCGCTCTGGGTGGCAACCACGCTGGGACTTGCCTGCTATCGCAAAGGCCCTCTTGCCGTGGGAGGCTCACGCCACCAAGGACCTCCTGGCGCCTTTGTCGTTGCTGCCAACTGGCCCAATCCCTTCGCCGGTGGCACAAGGCTTCTGGTCACGCTGCATGCGCCCAGCGAGGTGGAGCTCAGCGTGTTCGATCTTTCCGGCCGTCGGGTGTGCGTGCTGGTGCACGGGCTGTTGTCGGCCGGGGAGCACGAGGTGTGGTGGGATGGCCGGGACGAGCGCGGCCATGAACTGCCGCCGGGGCTGTACCTTGGCCGTGTGCGTACTCCCCACGAGCAGCGCACGGTGAGGCTACTGCGCCTCCCATGAGGCGAAAAAGGCACGAAATGCTGCACATCTGCAAAAAAAATCTTGACAAATTAGCTTTTTTGGGTTATATTGCACGTTGCCAAAATGTCAGTACCCCAGAAAGGAGGTGGTCACCGCAGGACAGGTTGGCTGTGCGGACAATGGGCTACGAGGAAATCGGCGGGCCCTTTTCTGTCTGGAGAAGAGTGCACAGTGGCCAGGGCGGGACAGAAACGGGAACTAGGGTAGCCCGGGGGGCAGAAGCCAGGGGGTGTCACCAAACCAGAGGAGCTGAGACCATGCGTAAGAAGGCTTTCGCTCTCGCTGTTGTTCTCCTCATGATTCCGGTGCTCATCTACGCAGGCACTACCGGTAAAGTGAGGGGAAGGGTGATTGACAAGGACACCAAGGACCCCATCCCCGGGGTCGCCATCATCCTGGAAGGCACGATGATGGGCGCGGCCACCGACATCAACGGCTACTACATCATCCTCAACGTGCCCGTGGGCACCTACAGCGTGCGCGCGCAGATGATGGGTTACCAGACCGTAGTGGTCAGCAACAAACGCGTCTCTGCCGACCTCACCACCGAGTGCGACTTTGAGCTCTCCCCCACCGTCCTCGAGGGCCAGGTGGTCACCATTGTCGCGGAGCGCCCGATCATCGAAAAGCACGTCACCAACACCGTCAAGACCATCCAGGCCGAGGACCTGCAGAACATTCCCATCCGTGGCGTGACGGTAGCCATGCAGCTCTCTTCGGCGGTGGTCGAAGGCCAGTATGTGCGTGGCAGCCGTGGGGAAGAGACGGTGACCTACATCGACGGTGTGATGACCCAACGCCTGATCGACGGTCGTGCCAACGTCGGCTCGGTGATTAACAACGCCATCGAGGAGGTGACCTTCCAGGCGGGTGGGTTCAATGCCGAGTACGGCTTTGCCAACGCCGGTGTGCTATGGTCTACGACCAAGACTGGCCAGAAAGACTACCACTTCAACATCGAAGCCATCTCCGACGAGGCCTTCAAGGGCAACAACGGCCGCACCTTGGGCACGCAGTCGTGGGGCTACAACACCTACACGGCAACGGCCAGCGGCCCGGTGCCATTTACCAACGACAACCTGCGCTTCTTCGTGGCCGGCGAGCGCACCTACAACGGTGGCTATGCCACGTTCAACGAAGGATTTGTGGTTGACACCGTCATCGTCTGGAGCAAGGGCACAGCCAACGAGCGCAGTTTCCCCTTCAAAGCAGAACTAAAGCCCGGTCCCTATCCCGGCTACAGCTACCGCGCGTGGGACATGAACAGCAACCTTGTCTGGGATGTGCGGCCCGTGCGCGTGAAGGTGGGCGCCAACTACCACTGGGACCGCGAGCAGGGTGGTGCCACCTGGGGCAACATCGTCAACTACAAGAAGAACGGCGTCACCATCTCCAAGAACCAGCGGTACTACGTCAACCTGACGCATCAGGTCAATCCACGGCTGTTCTATACCGCCAACTTCGGTTACTTCAAATGGTTCCAGGAGTGGGGCGACCCAGACTTATGGGATGAGTACTGGAAGTACGCCGACCCGCAGTACAACGTCGGCCCAGATGGCAACACGGTGCTGCGCGGCTGGGGCCTGACCTACACCCTGAGCCTGTACGGTCTTCTCACTCTGCAGCCTACCGGGTTGGTGACCTCCGGGTACGGCAAGAATGAGCAGGTGAACTATGGGCCAAAGTTTGACTTGGTCTGGCAGTTCAACAACTGGAACGAGATGAAGACCGGTTTCGAGTACAACTACTACACCATCCGGCGGTACGTCAACCCAGCCTTTGCCATCTCCAAGGCGCTCCATGACCGGGAGGTTGACCCGAGCAACACGCAAACCGACTATGACATCTACCGCAGCAACATCACCTACTATGGCTACGACATCTGGGGCAACCCGACGACCAAGGACACCTGGTACGATGCGACCAACGACCAGGGGCAGATCGGCAAGGTGAACGGCCATGACGCGCCGAAACACCCGGTGCGGGCGGCATTCTACCTGCAAGACAAGATTGAGCTCAAGGACCTCATCCTCAACGCCGGCGTGCGGGTGGACTATCTGACCACCGGCACGCTCAGCTACAAGGATCCACGTCGGCTTATTTTAAACGCCTGGACCCTGGTGGACGATGCGAGCTTTGGCCCGGAGCGGCAGTATTGGAAGGTGAGCCCGCGCTTGGGGTGGTCGTTCCCGGTCACGGACCGTACGGTCTTCCATGCGCAGTTTGGCAAGTTCGTACAACTGCCGCAGATGTTCGATCTGTACGACAGCCACGGCCTGGTGGGGCGCTTCTTGCAGGGTGGCAACGCGCGCACCATGCCCAACCCGAATCTGAAGCCGGAGCAGACCACGCAGTACGAAGTCGGCCTCAAGCAGCAGATGGGCGACAACGCCAGCTTGATGGCCACGGTGTTCTACAAGGACATTCGCGACTACATTCAGATCCGCGTGACGTTGCCTGAGCCTGGCCTGGGCTACGGTGCGTTCTACGAGTTGCGTAACATCGACTTTGGCACTACCACCGGCGTGACCTTTGCGCTCAACCTGCGGCGCACCAAGCGCATCGCGGCCACTTTGGACTACACCTACTCCAAGGCCATGGGCACCGGCTCCAGCAGCCGCGACCACTTTGACATTGCCTGGCAAGACCAGAACCTGCGCTTCCCGACCATCATCACGCCCTTGGCGCAGAACCAGGACCATGTGGGCAATGCCAACATCGATTTCCGTCTGACCAAGGACGATGGCCCGATGCTTTTCGGGATCCGGCCTCTGGCAAACGTGGGCGCCAATGTGCTGTTCACCATGCACAGCGGCAGCCGCTACACCAAGATCGAGCCGGGTCCGGGCGGGCTGTTCGCGCAGAACGCGCCCCGGCCGTTGGAGGCATTGAACTCCTCGGTGATGCCGTGGTACTACCGGGTTGACCTAAAGGTAGACAAGACGGTAGAGGTGGCACGCTTCAAGATCCGCCCCTACATTTGGGTCTACAACCTGTTCAACCGCAAGAATGTCACCGGCGTCTACCGGCAGACTGGCCAGCCGCACGACAACGGCTGGTTCCTGACCGAGGACGGCAAGTCGTGGGCGCGGATCTATGGCGAAAAGGGCCTCTACTACGCCAAGAAGGCCCTGAGCGGTGCCGGCGCGACGAACTTGGCCACGCCGCGCATCCTCCGCTTCGGCGTGATGATCGACTATTGAGAGCGCTCGGGCTCACCTCCTTTTATGGAGGCGAGCCCCTGGCCAGCCCAGCAGAGTGTGTGACGAGGTGGCTCAAGTGCACAGCAGGTACGCTGTTGGTCTTGTGGAGGAGGAGTCACGATGAAGAGAGCGACGGTCGCCATCCTGGTTGCGGCGCTCGCGGTGTTGCTGTTTGGCCAGAGTGCGGCAGTGGCCAAGAGCACCGCCACCAGTCGGCTGAGCAAGTCCATGATCAAGGACCATTGCAAGTACATTGATGTCAACCAGATCCGGGCATCGGTGATGAACAACGGCACCTTTACCCGCCACCCCATCACCGGCAACTCGGACCTGGAGTGGCCCAAAGGCACCGGCAAGTACGCCTGCTACGCTGCCGGGATCTGGATCGCCGGCAAGGTGGGCGGCGCTACAAGGACCGCCTGCGCGGACTATAACGTGGAGTACCAGCCGGGGTTGATACTGCCGGACGGCACCCCAGACAATCCCGCCGATCCCAAGTACCGCGTGTACAAGGTCCACAAGGACTACCCCAATGGCTATGCGCCATTGGATATCGACCCGTGGAGCGCATGGCCGGTGGATCAGGGCGCCCCGGTGAATCCCGATGGCAGCATCAAGTGGTATGGCGACGAGCAGCTCTATGCCGTGATGAACGACATGGACGTCAATATGCACAACATCGCCTACCACACCCTGCCCATCGGTATTGAGCTGCACCTGTTGGTCTTTGCTTTCGACCGACCGGGCGCGCTGGGTAACGTGGTGTTCTTTCAGTACACCATTGTGAACAAGGGCGCGGACCATTTGCAGCAGGCCTACATAGGCGTGTGGTCGGATGTAGACCTGGGCGATGCCAATGACGACTTGATCGGGTACGACCTCGAACGAGGCATGGCGTACGTCTACAACGGCGATCCTATTGACGCTACCTACGGGGATCGGCCACCCGCGTTGGGCTTCGACTTTTTCCGGGGACCAATGGTGCCTTCCCCGGGCGATACGGTGAAGCTTCCGGACGGGAGCGTGTACCCAAACAAGAAGCTCCTGGATGCTACTGCCTTCGTAAAATACTACAACCCGCATCCAATTTACCGTGACCCTCGTTACTCGGCTGAGGGGGCCGAGGAGTTGTACAACTATCTTGCGGGCCTGAAGTCTGACGGTTCGCCGTGGGTCGACCCGACCACCGGCCAGGTCACCACCTTCCTCAACACTGGCGACCCGGTGCGGGGAACGGGCTGGCTGTCCACCATGGAGGCCCCGCCTCAGGACATCCGCATCCTTATCTCGTCCGGGCCATTCACCTTGGCCAAGGGTGACACTCAGGTGGTGGTGGCCGGTATGATGATTGGCCAAGGCAACAACCGTCTGTCCAGCATCGAGGTGCTGCGTTTCTACGACAAGTTTGCCCAGGCAGCCTACGACAAGGGCTTCGAGGTGCCCAGCCCGCCACGTGCGCCCGAGGTGCTGGTCACGCCGCTGGACCGTAAGGTACTCCTTACCTGGGGCAAAGAGGCCGAGAATTATACGGAATTCGGCTACGACTTTGAAGGTTACAACGTCTACATCGGCGCCTCGGCGGGCGGTCCGTGGACGCGGCTGGCCACCTACGATGTTGCAAATGGCGTCATGTCGGTGCTGGACGAGGAGTACGACCCGAACACGGGATTTGTTCTCCAACTCCCGTCAGCCTATGGTGCCGACCTCGGTTTGAGCTATAGCTACACCTTGGAGAGGGATTACGAAGGATTCCGCCTGGCGAACGGGCGCAACTACTACGTGTGCGTCACCGCCTATGGCTTTGGCGTCAAGGGTGTACCGAAGATTCTGGAGAGCTCCAAGAATGTGTTGACGGTGACGCCGCACCAGCCGCAGCCCGGAACGGTGGTGAGCCACGAGGACTTTGAAGAGGTGCCGGTGACGCACTCGAAGGGGAACGCCGACCCGCTGACCTACGAGTGGTGGGTGCAACTGGTTGACCCGCTGCGGGTCACCACGGCCGACTACAAGGTGACGGTCAACCCCGACTGTACATGGACGCTTTACCGCAACGGGCAGGTCGTGTCGGGTTACGAGCATGTGAAGCCTGTGGAGGCCACCAAGACCATCGACAAGGACATCAGCCACTCGACGCTGGTGGGCGCACCCCTGGACTTTTACATCGCCGGGCGGCTGGACTTTACCCAGCCCAAGGACCGCAAGACCTGGTTGGCTGAGGTGGTGACCCCCACCAGCCATAGCACCATGCTCACCTCGCTCACCGGTCCGTACCAGCAGGGCAAATCGCTGAGCAACAAGGCAATACATGGGCCGTTCAAGAAGGGTACCACCGACCCAAGGTTCATGGGCAACACCATCGAGATCCGTTTCACCGGCAAGGTGGACTCGCTGGGCGAGGTGCTCTCCGGCGGTTCGCTGTCGACCTTGCTGTACGGCTTCGGCGACCCGGCCAACTTTATGCTCATGCACCCCAAGAACCCCAAGCGGGGTGTGTCGCGCGACCCGTTCACGGTGCGCGTGCCTTTCGAGGTCTGGGACGTCACGCGGGGTGTACAGGTGAACTCTGCCTTCTGCGATAACGCCCAGAAGATTGCCGACACGTTGTTCGTGGGCACCGACTCTGGCTTTGTTGCCACGTGGTCGCCACGCGGGAAGTGCACGGTGTTCATTTTCTGGACCGAGTACAACGACTCGGTGCACAACTGCGGTTACACGGGCCAGGACAAGAATGCCACCTGGATGTTCGTGTATAACGCCGATGTCCAATGGCAGACCGGTGACGTGGTGCGGCTGAAGTTCCCGCCGCCGGTGATGCCTGGCGAGGACGAGTGGACCTTCAGCATCAAGGGGGTGGAACGCAACGTCGTCTCCGACGCCAAGAAGCGTCTGGACATCATCAACGTCTACCCCAACCCCTACTTGGCGCACAACATCGAGGAGCGTACGCTCCATCAGGAGCACGTCAGGTTCATCAACCTGCCGGAAAAGTGTACTATTCGCATCTTCAACCTGGCAGGTGACCTCATCCAGACCATCGAGCATGACAGCCCGCAACCGACTCATGATTGGGACCTGCGCAACGAGAACTTTTTGCCGGTGGCCAGCGGGTTGTACATTGCCCATATCGAGGTGCCGGGCGTGGGCTCCAAGGTGCTGAAGTTGGCGGTGGTGTTTGGCCAGCAGCGCCTGCGGAACCTGTAACGGCACGTTTGGTCAGGTAGGTGGCCGCTCCTGCACCGCCACGGCTGCAGGAGCGGCACGACGGTGAACAGGAAACCTTTTGGAGAACTGGACCATGAGAATAGCAAGAATCCTGGTGCTGCTCGTCGTTGTGGCGCTGGGCTACAGCCTGGCAATGGCCGGCAACCCCGACAAGAGGGGTGCGGCTGGCGCGCAGGAGCTGCTCATTCCGGTCGGCTCGCGAGGCATTGCCATGGGCGGGGCCAATGGCGCGCTGGTCAGCGGTAACGAGGCCATCTTCTGGAACCCGGCAGGATTGGCAGCCACCGATGCTGCGGCCGAGGCGACCTTCTCGTATCTGAAGTGGATTTTTGACACCAGCATCAACTACTTCGCCGTGTCGGCACGCTTGGGTAACCTCGGCTCATTCGGGGTGAGCGCCAAGGTGTTGGATTTTGGCGACATCATGGAGACGACCGAGTTTGAGACCGAAGGCACCGGGCGCATTATCACCCCGAACTTTGTCACTGTAGGGCTCACTTTCTCCCGGCAGATGACCGACCGCATCTTCTTCGGCGCCAACGCGAAGGTCATCTCCGAGAGCTTTCTGCGCATGCGCGCCAGTGGCGTGGCTTTTGATTTTGGCGTACAGTACATCAGCACCCCAGGCGTACGACTGGGCCTGACGCTGAACAACTTTGGCCCGATGATGAAATTCGTGGGCGAGGACCTGCAGCGCACCGTGAACCTGCCCCACACCGAGTACGGCACCGAGGCTATGGACCTCCGCCTTGAGGCGCAGAAATTCGAGCTGCCCAGCACCTTCGAAATCAGCCTTGGCTACCCCTACTACCTGAGCGACGAACATGCCGTCACCGTGGTTGCTTCTTACCGCAACTTCAACGCCTCGGTGGACCAGGTGCAGGCGGGTATCGAGTACGCCTTTAACAAGCTGGTCTACCTGCGTGGCGGTTATGGCTCAGCTGTGCAGGCCTCGGAGGACTATATCTTCGGCTTCACCCTTGGGGCCGGCCTGCGCTACAGCCTGGGCGGCAACACCTACGTGCTCTTTGACTACGCCTATCGTGATGTCAAGTACACCGACGCCAACCAGTGGTTCACCATGTCGGTGCAGTTCTAAGTGAGGCTGCTCTGCCGCGCTCACGGCGGCGGCAGTGGTCGGATAGTGAGAGGTGACTCTTCAATGTGGCGGGAAAGTCAGGTCTGACGAGAGGCAGAAAGGAGGTGATGGCCCAGGAGTGGAAGCCGTTGCCAAACCAACAATGAAAGGAGGTGAGGCCACGCATCTGCAGGGGGTAGCATGGTAAGCTGTGGACGACAACTCACTGAGGAGGTTTGCACATGCGAAAAGCCCTCGTAGTTACCACGATTCTCCTGTTGGCGGCCTCGGCGGTGCTGGCCAGCGACAGCCGGATCACCTTGCTGAAGCCGTATCGGGGCGTGGATGAGGATGCGATCATCTACGCTACCAAGAAGGACCTCACCAACAGGGCAGTGGACCGGCTGCTCACGCCGAACGCCCTGAGCAAGTTCGCCGGCATCATCGACACCATCGCGCCACCTCTGGCGGAGACGGTCAACTTTGGTGCTGCCCCCGGCGACACCATGGCGCAGTTCTGGCAGGAACCCACTGCGGCGTTCTACATCAAGTCCATCGGCATTAAGACGAACGAGTGGAGCGGCCAGTTCAACGATGGTTTCAACCTGTTTGTCACCCAGGCGGCTGCCGACATCCGCACCTGGCCTGTGGACAGCGTGGACGGCGCCGGCTGGGTGGGGCGCTGGGCCAGCCATCCGCAGGGCTGCCCCACCGGCAACTGGTGCGGCAGCTCCTGGGGCCAGCCACCTCTGGGCGAGATCATCTGGGGCGACTTTCCGGTGACGGCAGTGCGCAACGAGTGGGTGTGGACCCCAATGATCTGGTTGGGCTTTGAGCCGGACATGGGCCACGATCCCTTCTACGTCTGCTACGCGCCGTTCGGCACCGCCGGCCAGAACTTTGGCACCGCCTCGGGTGACGCCACGGCGCTGCCGGAGTGGCGCGGCCTGAAGTACTACCCGGGTGGCGGCACCTCGGGCAAGGGCGGCTGGCACATCCGCCACTACGGCTGGATCTTCATGCTCGAGGTGGAGTTCTATGAGAACACCCCGCCGACGATTACCTACGACCCGTATGGTTCGGTGCTGAGCGCCGACCCGCGTCCGCTGCGGGCGGACATCAAGGACATCGACGCCTCTGATCCGGCCAACGCGGGCGTGGCCGAGGCAAAGTTGTACTACAACGTCAACGGCGGCCCGTTCACCGAAGTGCCGATGACGCTGGTGGACGGCACTCCTCAGCAGGGTACCTGGGAAGGTGTGGTGCCCGGCGGCCTCATCGCCCCGGGCGACGTGGTGGAGTACTACTTCTGGGCCAAGGACATGGGCGGCCTGGAGACAGAGTCCACCCACGGCACCTACGGGTACTTCCAGAAGAAGCACGACGTGCTGGCCATCTACAACGACGATAGCTTCAGCGCGTCGTTCATCTTGCCCTACTACTTCATAGACCCGCAGGGCACCAAGTACTTGTACGACACCTGGTGGACCGACTTTGACGGCACGCCGGCCAACGAACTGGTGGACCAGTACAACTGGATCGTGCAGTTGGACGGCTTCTCACCGCTGGTGCTGTTCGACGACGTGGTGGAGAACTGGCTGCAGGGCACGAAGAAGGCCAGTGGCACCAAGGGCTACTTCTGGTCCTCGCAGGAGTGGGCTTACCAGCTTGGCGGAGGTGTGGACCTGAACTTTGCGGCTGGCGACATGCACTATGACTACTTCGGCATTGGCACCATCGTCAGTGACATCCAGCCGTACAACCTGAGCCCCCACCCGCTGAATGCCACTGACCACGCCATCGTGAATGACATCGGGGACTTTTGCGCGGACAGCCTGCAGCTCTATTACGACCCGTACTATGAGCTGGGGTTCGCGAACTGGAACGACGCCATCACCGCGACCAACCCTGCGGCGACGGTGCTGTTTGCGGATTCGGCCGATGCCAACAACGTCATGGGTCTGTACAACTACTACAACGGGGCGCACACCGTGTTCTTGACCTTTGACCAGTTGGCATTGAACACGGGCCAGGCGAATTACTACTGGATCCCCTACGAAGTGTCCAACCCGTTGATCGAGGCGTTGAGCTACTTTGGCGCGCCGAGCGCGGTGAGGACCGGCGAGACGGTTCCGGTGGCGTATGAGCTGCACCAGAACTACCCGAACCCGTTCAACCCGACGACCACGGTCAAGTTCGCGGTTGCCAAGCCGGGCAACGTGACGATTGCCGTGTACAACATGCTGGGCCAGAAGGTGGCAACGCTGGCGAACGGCTACTATCAGCCGGGCACCTATGCGGCCACCTGGGATGCGTCCGGCATGGCCAGCGGCGTCTACTTCTACAAGATCACGGCCGGTGAGTTTACCGCCGTCAAGAAGATGACGCTGTTGCGGTAAGTCGTCGCTAGCGGAGGCGGCAAGCGGAGCCGCTGCGGCCGAAAGGTCGCGGCGGCTCTTTTTTTGTGCTGAGGGCGGGCCTGGGCAGCGGATTTTGCTTGCGAAAGTCCGTTATGTTGCTATATTTGCAGCAGAGGAAAGTGATAACACGGAGCGACCACCATGCCGACCAGGATCACCCCTTTGGATATCCAGGCGCTCTCCGACCCGAAGGAGTACGAGCAGGGCATGAAGTACTTCTTAGGGGGGAGGGTGAAGGCGCGTCTGAGGACAGACACAGGGCTGTCGGCCACCGTCAAGGCCGACGGGCTGTGTCGCGTGGAGGTGGTGGTGGAAGGGGAGCAGATCTTCGGCCGCTGCACCTGTTCGCCGGTCAGCGGCAGTCTGTGCCGGCATCAGGTGGCGGCCGCCTTGGCCTTTGTGGATGCGCCGCACAGCTTCCTCTCCCTGCAGGAATTGCGCAAGCTGCTGCGCAAGGAAGAGAAAGCGGCCCTGGTGGAGACCATTGCCAACATCGCCTTAGTGGTGCCGGAGGTGGCGGGCTTTTTCGGAGAAGGCGACGAAGCAGAGAGGTTGGGGCGCTGGACTGCCGACCTCTTTGATCTGCCTGCCGGCGGCGGATGGTCGGTGCAGGAGCTGATGGTGCCGGCGCAGCTCATCCTGCAGCGGGCGCAGATGCTGCGCGCCGCCGGCAAGTGGGAACAGGCGCGCCGCATCTGCTACGCCCTCCTGGATGCCGCCTTGACCCTCAATGACCGCAAGCACGGCGCGGTCGGCTACCCGGAGAGCCTTATGACCGCGCTCATCGACGCCTATGAAGGCGCCGCCCTGAACGACCCTGAGCTGGACGCAAAGCGCGACGTGGTGCGAGAGGAGCTGCAGGCGCTGCTCCGCCACGAATCTGCAGAGGTGGAGGGCGTGTACCTGGAGCAGCTCAGCGAACGGCTGCAGGACAGGTGAGCTCCGCTCAGGGCGCTATCTCCTCCTCGGTGGTGCGCTTGAGCTCGCGCGCCTGGCTGTAGAACTCCTCAAGGGTCATCCGTTTCAAGAAGACAAAGCCGCGCGTGCCGCGGGTCAGCGGGCTGGGATGGTCGTTGAAGAAGCGGCGGCCAAGGCAGATCTTGAGCATCTGGTACTGCTCGACCTGAATCTGCTGCGCCAGGCCGGAGAAGGGGCCGGCGTACTCGTGGCTGGGGAAGGAGGCCGACTTTTGCGACACGAAGGCGTTGCTGAAGGCGCTTTGCAGCAAGGCGAACATGTTCAAGGAAACCGGCACGTAGACGTTCGCCTCCGCCGGGTGGAAACGGTACCAGACGTTGCGATAGCCGATGACCTCGATGTCCGAGCGGCCGGTCTGAGCCTGGTAACGCCGCAAGGCCTCCGCCACCGCCTGGAGGACCTTGTAGTGCGTGTCCGGTCCACTGGCCTCCGGGTCAAGTGCCACGGTCACTACCTGCGGCTTGACCCGATGCAGCAGGCGCAGGATGGGCGGCACGTCGCGCTCTAAGGTCGGTTCTTCGGTGAAAATCTGCCCCTTGTAGAAGCCAAGGCGTAGGTGCACCACCGAGCTGGTGTCGAATCCCAAGTAACCCCACAGGCAGTCTGCTTCCCACTCGCGAATCATCCCCTTGAGTTGCTGAATGTACGGCAGGTCGCGCTTGCCGGCGTACTGCGTGCGGAAATAGTTGGCCAGTTCATCGAGGCGGTGTTCGAGGTTTTCCGGGTCCTCCTCCTCGAAAACCTCGATCATATTGCGCAGAAAGCGGCGCGCTTCACCCTCCTGTTTCATCACCGGGCGGTCAGCGGCCACCCCGTCCAAGTACTGCCATACGTCGCGGTTGCGCGCCTGAATGTCCGTGGGGCGGAAGTAGCCATGCCCAACCAGGGCGCGGAAATCGGGCTTGCGCAGGAAGGCACGGAGGTTTTCCACCGTGCTCAAGGCATAGGAGTTGGTGACTGCAGTGAAGCCGGAGGTCATGTAGGTGAAGGTGTGGGAGTTGGAGGCGTCCCTGATCGCGCGCACCACAAAGGGGAAGTAGCCGAGCATGATGTCGTCGTGGTGCGGCGCCGTGTGCAAGAAGACGGTGTGGCTGCGCGGGGTCAGGCCATTTTCCAACTTGGCCAGCAGCTCCTGCTGGACGCGCTCGGTCACCGCCTCGGCGGTGCTTCCCAAACGACTGAGCAAGGCGGCACCGAAGCGGTCCGCGGCAAAGTCCGCCGGCGTCAGATCGGCCACGCGCTTGCGGCGAGCCAGCGCCAGGTCTATGACCACGCGCGCCACTGTCTCCGGCGATACCTCTGGCGCTTTGACAAAGGCCTGGAAGGTGCGCTCCGGGAGGAGGGAGGCTGCCCCCTGGGTGACGATGAAACGGGCGTTGGGCAGCGTGTGTAGCGCAGTGGCCGGAAAGTGCACGTGCGGCTCCTGGCAGACGGCGTCGCGCACCACGCGCGCCTTGGCTTCGCCTGCGGCCATGATGATGGCAGTGCACTCAGGATTGTGGGTGATGGTGGCCAGCCCAATGGTCAGCGCCAAGCGCTTGCGCGCCACCTCGATACCGCCCAAGTCGGTGGCCGCTGCTGCTTGTGTCTCGTAGTTGGTGGGCGTCAGGCGTGTGGTGCTGTGGTGGTCGGAGCCGCGCACGTTGAAGGCGATGTGGCCATCCGGACCAATGCCGCCCAGGAAGAAGCCGATGCCCCCCAAGGCGCGGATGCGGTCCTCGTACTCGCTGCACCACTGGTCGACGGCGATGAGCACCCGCTGCTGCAGACGCTCCAGGTGTGTCTGCGGGTGGCGATAACGCAGCGACAGGTCAACTTGGCCATCTGGCCACACGTCGTCCAGGTCGACGCCCTGGGGCAGGCCGATGGCGGCGCAATTGATGAGCAGCGCCTTCTGCGAATCGAAGCCGAACTGGCCCATGTAGAACCTGTTGACGTAGTAGAAGAAGCTATTGTGCTGCGTCGGATTGATGGGGTAGAACTCGTCGATTTGCACAAGGTGCAGACTGGCCATTTCCGGCTTCTTGGCGGGGTCGACGCCACCAGCCTCTAACTCCTTCTGCGTCTCCGGCCGGGTCCAGGTGCTCAAGTAGCGCGTCACATGCTTGATGAAGTACTCGGGGGTCTTGCCCGTGGGCAGCGACACGACGCCACCTGGGTTGGCCTGCACCCATTCCAAAAAGCGCAGCGCCACTACCCGTCCCAGGCTCGGAAAGTTCGGCACGACGATGACGCCGATCTTTTCCGTGGGGGGATAGCACAGCTCATAGCCACTCTCGCGGAGGGCGATTTCCTCTACGCGCGATAGCTTCTGTAGGCTCGAGTTCATCGCATGAGTCCTGTCTGTCATTTCGCGTGCTCCCTGTCAAGCCCCGCGCTTGCCGTCCAGGGGCGGTCAAGTTTCGGGCAGAAACATGACCTTGAGCACGTGCTCCGGATTGTCCAAAAGAGTCACCGCCTCGGTGAACTTTTCCAGGGGGAGGCGATGGGTGACGAGTTCCTGGGTGCGAATGCGGCCGGCCTGCAAGAGGCGGAGCGCTGCTATCGAGTTGCGGCGCGAAGTGTAGGAGCCGACCACGTGCAACCCTTTGCGGAAAAGCAGAAAGGGCTCGATGAGCACCGTGCTGCTGGCCGGAGGTACGCCGAACAGGAGCACGCGCCCTCCCTTGCGCGCCAGGCGGAGCGTCTCGCCCACCAGGCCGGGGTCACCGGTTGCCTCGACGACCAGGTCGAATTCGTCCGCAGCAGCTCGTTCGGCCAGTTGCTTGGTGACCGCCGGCAAGGCAGAGGCTCCCAATTGCGCGGCCACCTCGCGCCGTCGCGGTGTGCGCTCGACTACGGTCACCTCGCTCGCGCCCAGGCTGAGCAGCGCCTGAATCAGGAGCAACCCAATGGGTCCGGCACCAAACAGGAGCACGCGGTCGCCCGGCGCGACGCCCACCTGTTCCAGGCCATGCAAGACACAAGAGAGGGGTTCCATGAAGGCAGCCGCCTCATAGCTCAGCTCACCGATGGCGAAGCAGTTCGCCGCAGGAGCCACCACGTACTCGGCCATGGCTCCCGGCCGGGTGACGCCCACCGCCGACCAATGTTGGCAAAAGTTCTGCTGGTTGGTCAGGCAGAAGCGGCAGCTCCCACACGAGATGTTGGGCTCCAACGCCACGCGGTCGCCGAGGGCAAAGCCAGTGACCTCGGCGCCAATGCCTGCCACCTCCCCGCTGGCTTCATGGCCTGGCGTCAGAGGGTAGGAGCCGAGGTACTCGCCCCGGTAGAGGTGGACGTCCGTGCCGCACAAGCCGCACGCCTTGACACGAACGAGCACGTCGTGCGGGCCAGGCGCGGGCAGCGCCACCTGCTCGACGCTTGCCCGTCCTGGCCCGTGGATCACCAGTGCACGCAATGGCCCAGCCTCACTTTCGCTTCCCCAAGGACCTTCAACCGAGCTTTTCGGAGATGGACTTGGCCTGCAAGAAGAGCAGCAGGTAGTCCCGCCCGCCCGCCTTGGAGTCGGTACCGCTCATATTAAAGCCACCGAACGGATGTCCGCCCACCAGCGCGCCGGTGCACTTGCGGTTGATGTACAGGTTGCCCACGTGGAAGCGGCGCTTGGCCTCAGCCATCTTGAAGCGGTCGCGCGTCCAGACAGCGCCGGTCAGGCCGTAGATCGTGCTGTTGGCCAGATCGAGGGCGTGTGTGAAATCCCTGGCCTTGAGCACAGCAAGCACCGGGCCGAAAATCTCCTCCTGATCCAGCCGCGCCCCCGGCTGAATGTCCTTGAAGATCGTCGGCCTGATGAAGTAACCATTGCCTGGCGCCTTGCTGCCGCCGGTGACCAACTTTCCTTCCTTTTTGCCGATCTCGATATATTCGAGGATCTTCTCTTCCGAAGCCTTGTTAATGACCGGCCCGAGGTAGTTGGCCGGATCTTTGGTCGGCCCGATGGTGAGCTTCTCCGCGCGCGTTTTCAGCAACTCCACGAATCGCTCGTAAACGTCGGCCACGACGACGCAGCGCGAGCACGCCGAGCACTTTTGCCCCTGATAGCCAAAGGCGGAGACCGTCACTGCGTCCGCTGCCGCCTCCAGGTCCGTATCGGTGTCCACCACGATAGTGTCCTTGCCGCCCATTTCGGCCACCACCCGCTTGATCCAGATTTGGCCAGGGCTTGGAGTAGACGCCAGCTGGTTGATGCGCAAGCCCACCTCCATGGAGCCGGTGAAGGAGATGAAACGGGTCTTTGGGTGCTGCACCAGGTAATCGCCGATCTCCGCGCCACTGCCGGGGATGAAGTTGAGTACCCCGGGCGGCAGTCCTGCCTGGCGAAAGATGTCCACCACCTGGTAGGCGATGCCCGGTGTGTCGCTGGCCGGTTTGAGGAGCACGCTGTTACCGGTGACGAGGGCGGCGGAGGTCATGCCGGTGAGGATGGCGTTGGGGAAATTCCAAGGCGGAATCACCACTCCGACCCCCAAGGGGATGTACACCAATTGCGGAAATTCGCCCTTGACCGGCGTCACAGGCTGCGTGGCGCCGTAGCGGAGCATCTCCCGGGCGTAGAACTCCAAGAAGTCGATGGCCTCTGCCGTATCGGCATCCGCCTCCACCCAGTTTTTGCCTGCCTCGAGAATCATCCAGGCGTTCAGCTCGAAGCGGCGGCGCTTCATGAGCTCGGCAGCCTTCAGCAGCACGATGGCGCGCTCCTGTGGTTCCACCCACCGCCAGGACTCGAACGCGCGCAACGCTGCTTCCATGGCCATGTCCACCTCTCTGTGGCCCGCCTGGCAAAATGCTCCCACCTGCCGGTCCTTGTCAGATGGGTTGAACGACGGCTTCACCTTGGCGGTAGTTACCTCCTTACCGTCGATGAACAACGGATACTGGCGGCCGGCCATGCGCTCCACCGCCGCGAGTGCCTCTTCCTGCGCCTTGCGATTCTCTGGCAAAGAAAAGTCGGTGTACTGCTGGTTGCGGAACTCCTCCAACATACAGACCTCCACATTTAGATGAACTGCATCGTCTGCAAAATGGCGCGGGATAGAGCGGCGATCCCTTGCGCCGCCTGCTTGTGGTCGGCAATCCCTCTGCTCATAACTACCAGCACGCAGCGCCTGCCGCTGGGCGCGACGACGATGGCGGCGTCATGGTCAATGCGCGCAATCGAGCCGGTCTTGTGCGCCACCTTGAGACTGTCCGGCAACAGGGCAGGTATCTTGGTTCTGAGCTTCTGCTGCAACATGATGTCCATCATCTGTGCGCAGGCCGGTTTGCTTGCAGCCTTGCCGGTAGCGATGGCTTCCAAGAGCAGGAGCATGTCAAAAGCACAGGTCTCGTTGTTGATCCCCCTCCGATGGGCCTTCAGGTCCTCCAGGCCGCGGCGCACGCAAGTGTGAGAGGCACCCAAGGCGCCTGCCGTGGCGGTGACATTGTCCGGCCCCACCAGCTCGAGGAGCAGATTCGCCGCAAGATTGGAGCTGACCGTGATCATGTGGTACACCAAGTCGCGGATGCTCATCTTGCGGCCGAGGTATGCATAGACGGAACTGTCGCTTTCGGCCGCCGCGCGCAAGGAGTAGGTCGAGCCGTCGACGATGCTGCGAAAGCGGTTGCGCACGAGGAGGGAGTCATCGAGCCGGAAACGTCCTTGCTCCGCCTGACGAAAGACCTCGATCATGACCGGCACTTTCATGAGGCTGGCGGCGTGCATCACCACGTGCGCGTTGTGCAGGAAAGTCTCGCCCGCGTCCAGCTCCTTCCAGGCGATGCTGAAGGTGCCGCCCAAGCTTCGCTCGGTCGCTGCGATTTGCTCTCTGAGCTTCTGCACGGCTTGACTGTCCCTCGCCGCAGGACTAGGCAACGAGCAAAGTGTCACAGCAATGATGCCCACCAGAAATGCCTCACCCCTGTGGGGTCCGTGTGGCGTCGCTTGTGTGCGTCGACTCCTCATGGCTTGTCTGCTACGTGTTCGGCTAACGGCGCAAGTGTGGCGGGTTCAAAGGCTGCAGGTCCGCAGGCACGAAGAGCCCATCCTTGCGGATCAACGTGCCGTCGAAGTAGATTTCGCCGCCGCCGCATTCTGGCGTTTGCATCATCACCATGTCCCAATGCACCTGCGAACGGTTGCCGTTGTCTGCCTCTTCGTAGGCTGAGCCTGGGGTGAGGTGGAAGGAGCCGGCGATCGTTTCGTCAAAGAGGGTGTCCAGCATGGGGCGGGTGATGTAAGGATTGAGGCCGAAGGAGAACGCGCCCAGGTAGCGCGCACCCGCGTCGCTATCGAGAATCTGGTTCAGTCGCTCTGGCTTATCGGCCGTAGCCTGGACGATTTTGCCCCTGCGGAAGCGGAGCCTCACGTCCTGAAAAAGGGTGCCCTGGAGCATGGACGGCGTGGTGAAGCGGATGGTGCCCTCCACGGACTCGCGCAGCGGTGCGGTGAATAGTTCGCCGTCAGGGAGGTTGCGCCGGCCGTCGCACTTGACCGCCGGCATCCCCTTTATGCAAAAGCGGAGTGCTGTGCCAGGGCCTTTGATCTCCACCATGTCGGTCTGTTCCATCCGCTCGCGCAGCGGCTCCATGGCGCGCGACAGGCGACGGTAGTCGAGCGTGCATACCCGGAAGAAGAACTCAGTAAATGCCTCTGTGGACACGTGCGCCAGTTGTGCCATTGCCGGATGTGGCCAGCGCAACACCACCCATCTGGTCTTCGGCACGCGGATCTCCAGATGCACGGGCTTCCACCAGTGGGCCTGGTACAGCTGCATTTTCTCCGCCGGCACGTCGGACAGCTCGGCCACATTGTGACTGCCGCGCAGGGCGATGTAGGCGTTCATCTCCCGCATGAGCATCGCCTCCATTTGCCCCATAAGGCGCATGCTCTCCGCGGTGGCCAATGCGTACATCTCGCGCAAAATGGCGTTCTGTTTGGTGGGGATAAATGGTTGGGCGCCTGCTTTGGCCGCGCGACGGGCAATGGCGACCACAGCCACAGCGGGCACGTCTACGGCTTCGATGAGCACCTTATCCCTTCGGCGCAGGCGGGTTGAGTAGGTTACCAGGATCTGTGCCAGCTTCTCGATGCGTGGGTCGGTCATCAACTCTCCGCTTGCTAGCCACAAATGGCGGTGGAAATATAGGAAGAAAAAAGCGCTTTGTCAACAAGAAAGGAAAATCGTTCTTGCGATTTGCCCGCAACTGACGTATATTGCACCGGCTGAATAAATGGCAGGTGCCTGGCGTATATTTGGTGAGCGATGGAAGTGGCCACGGACACAGCTCTATCCGAGTCGCGCCGGCTGGAACATGAGGCGGTGGTGCGCTGTCAACGGGGCGATGCCCGGGCGTTCAAGGTGCTGGTGGAACGCTACCAGCGCCTGGCCTACTCTGTGGCCCTGGGCCTGGTGCGTTGCCATGACGACGCTCTGGACTTGTCGCAAGAGGCCTTCATCAGGGCTTACCAGCACATCGGACTGTTTGACCCAGAGAGGCCGTTTTTGCCCTGGTTCTATCAGCTGTTGCGCAACCTCTGCTTCAACCACCTGCGCGCCCGGCGGGCACAGCGCCTGCAGGCACTGGAGGAAGCGGAGAACGACGCAGTAGACCTGCCCATAGAACAGGACTATGACCCGGAAGTGATCGTAGAGCGCAACGAGACGGCGCAACGCGTGTGGCGAGCAATTGGTCGCCTTCCTGACAAATACCGCGAGATCATCGTCTTGCGCCACTTCCAGCAGCTGTCGTACGCGGAGATGGCGGCGCTCCTTTTCTTGCCGCTGGGCACGGTGATGTCACGGTGTTACCACGCGCGGCGTGCGCTCAGGGCGCTGTTGGAGCGGGAGCAAGGAGGTGATCTGCATGAAGTGTGAGGAGGCCAGGCCGCTGATGATGGCCCTTCTCGACGGGGAGATCGAAGAGGCGCAGAAGAGAGACCTCGAGCGCCACCTGGCAAGGTGCTATGCCTGTGCCAAGGAGCTGGAGGGGTTCAGGCAACTGAAAGAGGTGACAGAAGGAGTGACGCTTATGGAACCGGAGAGCAGGATCTGGCAGGAGTACTGGTCGCGGGTGTACAACCGCATCGAGCGCCGCCTCGGCGCGGTGCTGCTGGCGGTGAGCGCTGCCGCGCTGCTCATCTTCGCGGGATTCAAGGCGGTGGAGAGTCTGATTCGCGACCCATCGCTGGCGATATCCCTGAAGGTGGCTATCCTGGCCGCCATCGCGGGGTTCGTGTTGCTTCTGCTCTCGCTGCTTCGCGAGCGACTGTACTTCTGGAAGCGCGACCGCTACCGCTTTGTACGCTAAGGTGAGGGAGGAAGACATATGTATGTCGCCACAACGGAGAGCATTGCTGGCAAGAAGGTAGTCCGTTACCTGGGATTGGTGCGCGGCAACACCATTCGCGCCCGCCACATCGGCCACGACTTTATGGCGGCGCTGCGCAACGTGGTGGGTGGTGAGGTCGTCGACTACACCAAGTTGTTGTCGGAGGCCCGCGAGCAGGCCGTGGACCGCATGATTGAGCAGGCCAAGGCACTGGGGGCCAACGCGGTGGTAGGTGTTCGGTTCAGCACCTCGTTGGTCATGTCGGCGGCGGCAGAGATTCTCGCGTACGGCACCGCAGTGGTGGTGGAATAGTCGGCGCCACACGCCGCGCAAGGAAAGTGCACCTCGGGAGGCCGCTGCTCAACCGGCGGCCTCTCTCTTTTCAGAGAAAAAAAACAGTTGACAATTACCCTGCGGTGTCGTAAAGTAGCGCGTACCTGCGTCGGCTATGCACCTGGCATGAGGGAGGATGACCATGGCCAAACGCTACCGGATGCTGATCGACGGCGAATGGTGGGAAGGGAAGGACACCTTTGCCGTGACCAACCCGTTTTCTGGCCAGCGGGTAGCGGCGGTGGCGCGCGGTTCACCCGCTGACCTTTCTGCCGCTATTGCTGCGGCGCGACGCGCTTTTGACACCATGCGCCGCATGCCACCCTATGAGCGAGTTGCCCTGCTCCAGGGGATCGTGGCCAACCTGCGCAAGAGAGCCAAGGAGCTTGCCGAAACCATCGTCGCGGAGGCGGGCAAGCCCATACGCTTTGCCCAAGGGGAAGTGGATAGGGCCATCTACACCTTCACCGTGGCTGCCGAGGAAGCAAAGGGCATCGCTGGGGAAGTGATCCCCCTTGATCTTCTGCCAACCGCCAAGGGGCATTTTGGCTACACGCGTCGTTACCCCATCGGCGTAATCGGCGCCATCTCGCCGTTCAACTTCCCGCTGAATCTGGTCTGCCACAAGCTGGCACCATGCTTAGCTTCCGGCAACACCATGGTGCTCAAGCCGTCTTCGTTCACGCCCGTGACTGCCATAAAGTTGGGCGAGATTGTCACCGCCGCTGGCGCGCCGCCCGGGGTGTTCAATGTCGTGCCTTGTCCAGCCCAGGTGGGGGAGATGTTAGCCACCGACCCTGGGGTGGCGATGCTCACCTTCACGGGGAGTGCCGAAGTTGGCTGGCGGCTAAAGAGCTTGGCAGGCAAGAAGAAGGTCACCTTGGAGCTTGGCGGCAACGCCGCCGCCATCGTGCACGAGGAAGCGGATCTGGACTTTGCCGCGGCGCGCCTCGCCCTCGGAGGCTTCGCCTACGCGGGACAAGTGTGCATCGCCGTGCAGCGCATCTTCGTGCAGCGGCGCGTCTTCGACGCCTTCACCGAGCGGCTCTTGGAGGCCACGCGCAAGACCATGGTCGGCGACCCGGCGGACCCTGACACGGTGTGCGGGCCGATGATCACCGAGCAGGCGGCCATCACCGCCCAGCAGTGGATCCGAGAGGCGCTGGCGGCTGGTGCGCAGCTTCTGGCCGGCGGCGAGGGCGACGGGGCGATGCTGGAGCCCACCGTGCTGACCAACACCAGACCCGACATGAAGGTGCGCAGCGAAGAGGTCTTTGCGCCAATTGTCACCGTCGACCCGTATGACACCTTCGACGAAGCGGTGGCCGCAGTGAACGAGTCCCGCTTTGGTCTGCAGGCGGCCATCTTCACCAACGATATCCGGCTCATCCTGCAGGCGCACGACGAGATCGTGGTCGGCGGACTGGTGGTCAACGACTACCCGACGTTCCGCATCGACCACATGCCCTACGGCGGCGTCAAGGACTCCGGCTTTGGCCGCGAGGGGCTGAAGTACGCCATCGAGGAGATGACCGAGCCACGCCTGCTGGTATTGAACCTCCCACAAAAGAGTGGGTGACGGAAAAAAGTGCTTGCTATTTTTGCCTGGGAGTGATATTTTAGCATGCCGCTTTCGTGGGAGAGAGGAGGAGCACGTGCATGGGACAGCCACTGGAGTTGAGCGAGGCGAATTTTGGCGAGCAGGTGACGTCCGCCCCTGGGGTGGTGGTGGTGGACTTTTCTGCGCAATGGTGTGCCCCGTGTCGCACGGTGGCACAGGTCATCGCCGAGGTGGCCAACGAGTATGACGGCAGGGTGAAGGTGGGGAATGTGGACGTCACGAAGAATAACAGGCTGGCCAGCCGCTTTGGCGTGGCGATGATCCCCACCGTGCTCTTCTTCAAGAATGGCAAAGTAGCCGGCCAACTTGCGGGCTCCATTTCCAAGCAGCGGATAGTGGACAGGATCGAACAGCTCCTTTGAGGCCCGCAAGCTTGTGGCGAGCAGTGGTGTCCAGAGTATGCCAATGGCGCGGTACACACGAGTCGTTTGATCCGAGAATGACAGCAGCCGTTGGTAGGCGAGGCGTCCGTCTCACATCGATGAGCTCTAGCGAACCGTGACTGACCACCACGGCGGCCCTGTGTAGGCGCAGGGCGGGCGCCGTGGTTTTTTTGTGCCTGAGCGAAGATGGCTCTCATCTTGCTCCAGGAGGCGTGACTGCATGTTTGCTCTCATCATGGCCGGTGGCGTAGGCACCCGCTTCTGGCCGCGCAGTCGCGTGCGCCGACCCAAACAGGTGTTGAACATCGTCGGGCAGCGCTCGCTGATCCAGGATACCATAGCGCGGCTTTCCGGCCTGGTGCCCTGCGACAAGACCTTCGTCATCTGCCTGGAGGCACAGCGCGAGATCCTGGCGCAGCAACTCCCGGAACTGGCGCCGCAGCAAATCATTGCCGAGCCGCGCGGAAAGGATACCGCCCCGTGCATCGGGTTGGGTGCCCTCTATCTGCGCCGCATAGACCCTGAGGCCGTGATGGTGGCTATGCCTGCCGACCATGTGGTGGTACGCGAGCGGGCGTTCCGCAAGATCCTGAAGGCGGCAGAAATCATCGCCCGCACCCGCGATTGCCTGGTGACCATCGGCATTCAGCCCACCTATCCGGCCACCGGGTACGGGTATATCCAGCACGAGACCACTGAACTGCAGAGGCTGGCCGGGGTGTCGTGCTATGCCGTCAAGACCTTTGCCGAAAAGCCCTCTTTGGAATACGCGCAGCAGTTCCTCGCCAGCGGCGATTTCTTGTGGAACAGCGGCATCTTTGTCTGGAAGGTGAGCCGCATCCTTGCCGAGATCGAGAGCAAGCTGCCGGAGCTTTACGAGGGGCTGTGCGAGATCGATCGCCACATTGGCAACAAGACGGAGCGGAAGGTCATCGAGCGCGTCTACCGGCAGACGCGCAGCATCTCCATCGACTACGGCGTCATGGAAAGGGCTGACAACATCGTGGTGCTCAAGGGCGACTTTGGCTGGAGCGATGTGGGCAGTTGGGAGGAGGTCTACAAGCTGGGGCGGCGTGACAAAGAGGACAACGTCAGCGAAGGGGAATTGGCCAGCTACGAGGCGCGTGGCTGCTACGTGTGGGCGCCTCACAAGCTGGTGGCCCTGCTGGGGGTCAACGACCTTGTCGTAGTTGACACCGAGGATGCGCTGCTCATCTGTCCACGGCAGCGTTCCCAAGAGGTCAAGCAGTTGGTCGACGCCATGCGTCGCCGCAATTTTGACCGGTATCTGTAGAACCGTGAAGGATCAGGACTTGCTGCATTCCCTGGAGGAGGTAGTAGCGCAACTGGGCATCCAGCTGCGCTACGAGAAGGGCGACTTTGACGGCGGTCTGTGCCGGGTTGACGACCAGCGCCTGCTCATCGCCAATGCAGCACTGCCAACCCGCAAGAAGATCCGCATCATCGCCCGCGAGTTGAGCCGCCTTGCGCTCGACCAGGTCTTTATCGTGCCGGCGGTGCGCCGGGTCATCGAGGCGGAGCGTCAGGACGACCAACCCCTGCAGCTGTCCCCATCCGAGGAGGTTAGCGAATGACGCGTGAAGAACTGGCTCGGCTCTTCTCTGGGGAGCGTTTCATAGTGCCGATGCGGGCGAAGAACAAGGAGGAGGTCCTCGAAGAACTGGTGGATACCTTCGTGCGGGAGGGGTTGATCAGGAATCGTGCCATTGTTCTTGAGATGCTGCACAAGCGCGAGAGTTTGGGCAGCACCGGCATCGGCAAGGGGGTGGCCATCCCCCATGGGCGTTCCACCGCCGTGCCCGACGTCAGCATTGCCTTTGGCAGAAGCGCACAGCCCATCGACTTTGACTCCATCGACGGCAAGCCGGCCCAACTGTTCTTCATGGTGCTGGCCCCGCCGCAAGAGTTGAACAGCCGCTACCTGCCGGCCTTGGGCAGACTGGTGGAGCTGGTCAACGAGAGCAAGAATCGCAAACGTCTGCTGGCGGCGGGAAGCTTTGCAGAATTTGTTGCCGTCATCAAGGGAGAAGAGTGATGGTCAAGAAGCAGTTGGAACTCCTGGTCGCCTTGCAGGACCTGGATATGATGATCCGCGAGGTGGAGGACGTCAGGCAACTGGGTTTTGAGACGCCCTCCCTTGACAAGTTGGAAAAAGCCCGCGAGGAGCTCAGGGAGAAAATAGGAAAGCCGCTTTACGCAACCTATGAGCGGCTCAAAGCTCGTTACAAACGCGCTATCGTGCCGGTGAAGGACGATACCTGCCTGGGTTGCTTCATGCGCCTGCCCACTTCGCTGGCGGCTCGCGGGCGGGAGGACGCCGAAGTCATCACCTGCGAGAACTGCGGGCGTATGCTCTACTGGCTCGAATAGGCAGACGACTCACAGCTTGTAGTCGTAGATCCGGTAGGTCTTGTAGATCCTGCCGCCCATCATTTCTGCGGTTCGCCGCATCATGACGTTGTTTTCCAGCACCCAGGAGAACTCTCCCCCTTTGTACCCCTTGGCGACCGCGCGGCGATAGGTCTCCAGGTAGAACAGACCGTCGATGCCGCGTTTCTGGTATTCGCGAATCACGCCCATGGTGATGACCCGCGCCCGGTCGATCTTCTTAGCGTAGTAGAGGAGCTTGAAAAGGCCGAACGGGAACAGCCGCCCGTTGATCTTGTGCAGCGCCTGATTAAAGTCCGGCAGCGTCAGACAAAAGCCCACCGGTTGACCGTGCATCTCGGCAATGAAGGCCAAGTCAGGGTCGACCACGGTCTTCAGGTCCTTGGCCAGGTGGTGGAACTCCTCGGTGGTCATGGGCACAAAGCCCCAGTTGTAGCTCCAGGCCTTGTTGTAAATCTGGTGGATGCGATCCACCTCCGCCCAAAAGTCCTTCATGTCAATGCTGCGGAAGGTTAGCCCTTCCTTCTTCTGCACCTTTTCCGTGACCGTAATCAACTTCTCCGGGAGCGGCTGGCTGGCGTCCATCCAGTAGGCGTACACGTCCATGGCCTTGGTCATCCCGTAGCGGTTCACCAGGTCGACGTAGTAGGGCGGGTTGTAGGTCATCATGATCACCGGCGGCAGGTCATAGGCGTCGAGGAGCAGGCCGATGGTATCGTTGCTGCTGGGGTTCATGGGCCCGCGCATGACCTCCATCCCCTTGCCGCGCAGCCAGGAGGCGGCCGCGCCGAACAGCGCATCGGCCACCTGCTGGTCGTTCACGCACTCAAAAAAGCCAAAAAAGCCGGTCTTTTCGTGGTGGAACTGATTGTGGTTGTCGTTCACGATGGCGGCAATACGCCCCACCGTCTGGCCGTCGCGCTCGGCCAGGTAGTACTCCGCCTGGGAGTGCTGGAAGAATGGGTTCTTCTCACGGTCCAGCATCTTCTTGACGTCGGCAATCAGGGGCGGCACCCAGGAGGGGTTGCCGCGGTAGATCTGCCATGGCAATTTCACGAAACGGTTCAGGTCGCGCCGGGTGCGAACAGGACGGACCACCAGCGATGCCGTTGCAGACATAGTGTCTCCCTTTCAAGTGATGCCCAGAGCCTTGCCGTGCACCTTGAATTTTTCCAGGACAATGTCCAGCTCCTCGTCGGTGTGCGTGGCCATGTAGCTGGTGCGGAGCAAGGACATGCCAGGCGGCACCGCCGGACTGACCACCGGATTGGTGAACACACCGTCTTCAAAGAGGCGTTTCCACAGGAGGAAGGTCTTCATGTCGTCGCCGATGATGATGGGGATGATGGGCGTTTCGCTATTGCCGGTGTTGAAGCCCAGTTCCTGGAATCCCTTCTTCATCTTGCGCACATTGGCCCACAGTTTTTCGCGCCGCTCCGGTTCCTTGATGATGATGTCCAGGCAGGCCAGCACCGTGGCCACCGCCGCGGGGGGAGGGCTTGCCGAGAAGATGAACGAGCGCGCAATGTGTTTGATGTAGTGGATCACCTCCTCGTCTGCGGCGATGAAGCCGCCGATGGAGGCGAAGGACTTGCTGAAGGTGGACATGACGATGTCCACCTTGTCCTCTAGGCCGAAGTGCTCGCCGGTGCCCCTGCCGTTGGCGCCCAGCACGCCGGTGGAGTGGGCGTCATCCACCATGACGCGCGCTCCATAGGCGCGGGCCAGCTCCACCAGCCGGGGCAGATTCACAATGTCGCCGCCCATGCTAAACACGCCGTCGACCACGATGAGCTTGCCGCCGGCATGGTCCTTAGAGCGCTCCAACAGGCGCTGCAGGTGGTTCATGTCGTTGTGGCGAAACTTGATGAGCTTGGCGAAAGAAAGGCGACAGGCGTCCACAATGGAGGCATGGTTATCGCGGTCGCCAAAGATGAGGTCATCCTTGCCGGCGATGGCCGAAATGGTGCCGAGATTTGTCTGCATACCGGTGGAGAACACCAGGGCAGCTTCGCGCTTCATGAACGCCGCCAGACGCTCCTCCAACTCCACGTGGATGTCGAGCGTGCCGTTGAGGTAGCGCGAGCCGGTGCAGCCAGAACCGTACTTTCTCACCGCCTGGATAGCCGCCTCTTTGACGCGCGGGTCCTGGGTCAGGCCCATGTAGTTGTTGGAGCCAATCATGATGACTTTCTTGCCCCTGATGACCACCTCGTTGGCTGCCCCTGACTCGATGGGCTGGAAGTAGGGATAGTAGCCGGCGGCCACGGCCTCCCTGGCGCGGGTGAAGCTCTTACACTTGTCGAACAGGTCCACGTTCAACCTCCTTGCAGTTGAGGACAAAGACGCTCATGAGCGCCCCCAAGATGCTCGGCACATTTCTCTGGTCTAATATACGGAACAATTAGACAAATGTCAAGAAAAAAGCCATTGGCGGCAACCGAGCACGCGGGCCAGCCTTGCCAGCGCTATGATGGCGGCTTCAGAACGGTGCGCGTGCTGCTCCTCGCAGCTCATCCAACAGCGGGGAGCTTGGCGTGCAAACCCCCGCTCCTTCCGGGATACGGCTTCCGGGCCTGTGCTGCCCCGGGAATGCGGAGACGAACAGTGGGGCGAGCTGGGGGGCGAATGCCCACAAAAAAGCAGATTGCATTTCTCCTGTGTTTTCCGTACAATTTCTTGCAACTGCATGCGTGACAAAAGGAGTGGACAGGTGAAGACACTGGTAACAGGCGCAAACGGCTTTATCGGCAGCCACTTGGTAGAGGGGCTGGTGCAGCAGGGCCACCAGGTGCGCTGCCTTGTGCGGGCGAGCAGCAATCTTCGTTGGTTGCACGGTCTGGACATCGAGCTGGTGCAGGGCAGCCTGGCGGACGCTTTTTCGCTTGAACCAGCTCTGGGAGGGATGCAGGTGGTTTTCCATCTGGCCGGGGCGACGAAGGCAGCCTCCCGCGAGGGATTCTTTGCGGCAAACACGCAGGGCACTGCAACCCTTCTCGATGCGTGCCGGGCAGCTGGCTGCCTCCGGGTGGTTTTTGTCTCCAGTCAGGCGGCGGCCGGCCCCAGCGACGGCACCCGCGCCAAGAGCGAGCTGGACCAGCCCACACCGCTCACCGCCTATGGCGAAAGCAAATTGCAGGCAGAGCTCTTGGTGAGGGAGTACGCGGCAGAGGGGGAGGCGGTGATCGTCCGGCCGCCCGTGGTCTACGGGCCGCGCGACCGCGACGTGCTGGTGCTCTTTCGCTATGTGGCACACCGGGTCTGTCCGCTGCTGGGACGAGGTCCCCGCCTGTTGAGCATCGTGCATGTAGATGACCTGGTCAGCGGCCTGCTGCTGGCCGCCACCAGCGCAAAGGCGCCGGGCAACACCTACTTCGTGTGCAACGACCAGCCGGTGGACTGGGAGGGTTTTGCGGACATCATCGCGGCGACCATGGGGCATAAGTGCCTCAAGCTGCATGTGCCCGAGGCGCTACTGGGGCCGGTGGCTGCCATCTCGGAAGCTGTTGCACGGCTGATGGGCAGGCCTGCGCTCATTAGCCGGGAGAAAGCGCGGGAGATGCGCGAGCGATACTGGGTCTGCGATAACTCACGGACCAAAGCCGACCTGGGCTTCGTGCCGAAAGTGAGCATAGAGGAGGGCGTCAAGCAGACCCTGGCCTGGTACAAGGCACAGGGCTGGCTGTGAGCGAGCGTTATTCTTGGACGACCAGGAGGCGCAATTTCTCCGCGAGCCGACGGGCGTGCTCTGAGGAGTCGCTCGCCTCTTCGCGCAAGAGAGCACCCTGCAGGTAGTGCAGGAGCTCCTCGCGGCCGACCGCCGGCCAATATCGATACACTCGATTGCGCAGATTGAGCTGATTCCGCTCCACCTCCATGCTCCCGAAAGGTGTGGTGACGGTGAGCACATCCTGGGGAGACACAAGACGGCGGCGCAGCAGGCCGCGTTCGGTCATCTCATCGAGGAGTTGGTTCAGGCTCTCCGCGCTGGGTGCAATGGCCGGATCGAGCTGGCGGTACAGCTCCGGAGCCATGAGGCTCTTTGCGCTCCACAGTTCTTTGAGGACGTGCAGCTCCTGAAATGTTGGCTCCCTGCTGATGCGCGTCGGGGCTTGGCTTGACGGCGCGCGGCCGACGCCCACCTTGCGCAACAGAGCTCCCAAGTCGGTCAGGCCACCATGGCCAGTGGCGCGCCGGTACAGTTCCTCGCCGGCCCGGTCGCGTGGCGGGAGGAGGCGTGTGTCGCCCACTGGCGGCCCATAGCGGGCAAGCCGCTCCGCCAGGGCCTCGGCGGCCGTAGGGGCAAACAAAGAGTCTGGCAGGGGTCGGTGAAAGAGGGCCCAGCGGCGTGCTGCCTGGAGGCGCAGACTGTCAGTGGCGGCGCGCAATACCTCCGCCGGTCTGGGGCCTACTGCGGAAGCTTGGCGCAGGGTGTCCCGGGCTGCAGGCAAGGCCTCCCGGGCCGTGACTGGGGATGCGGGCAGGCGCAGGGTCACTTGCACCGGGCGTCGCACCGCAGGTGGCTTTCCCTCCTGCAAGGGCGTCGGCAGAAGCGTCACCTCGGGCAGTTCGCCGGGCTTCTCTGAGGGCAGGCGCACGGCCAGCAGAATCAGGGCCGCGAGCAGATGAAGAGCAAGGGCAACAAGCAGAGGGCGTAGCAAGGGCCTCATCGCATTCGTTCCGCGCGGAATTCACACTGCCCTTTGAACGCCCCAAGTTGGCGATGGTTCCGCCCCAGCTCACAGGGGCGGCGCCCGGCCAGCTGCAAGACACAGAGCAGCTGGCCTTTGCCAACAAACAGCTTGACTTTTTGCCGGATGTATGCTATTTTTACGGATGGGTGCTCCCAGCGAGCCAGGAGATGAAATTCGCCGTTGATGTCATGTTGGGGAAGCTGGCCAAGTGGCTGCGCATCATCGGCTACGATACCGAGTACGGCACGGCCTGGACGGACGCCGAGCTGCGGGCAAAGGCCACCCGCGAGCGACGCATGGTGCTCACCCGCGACCGCGCCTTGGCCGAGTCGCTCGGGCCCAACGCCGGGCTGTTTATTGAGAGCCAGAATCCCCGCGAACAATTTCGGCAAGTGGTGGAGACCCTCGGTCTGGACACGGAGCAGAGGCTGTTTACCATCTGCACGTTGTGCAACAGAGAGGTCGAGCCAGTGGACCCCCGCGAGGTGGAGCACGAGCTTGCAGAGTACGTGCGCCAGCAGCAGCGCTCATTCTGGCGCTGTCCGGCGTGCGGCCGGCTCTACTGGGAGGGGTCACATATCGTGAACGCGAAAGGGTGGATCGCCGCTTCCTTGGAGAAGAAGAGTGCCAAGCGAACAGGAGATTCGTGAGGAGAATAGGCGGCTCCGTTGGGTGCGAACAGTCGTCGATCTGGCGATGGCCGTGCTCCAACAGGAGCCCATGTCGCTGACTGAAGCCTTAGCTTTGACAAGGGCCGTCAAGCAGAGCGTGCTGCGCCTCTTCCCGGACAAGGAAGCGACCTACGACCTGATTTACAAGCCGCGCTTCGAGCGCGTCATCAGGGAACGATTGGGGCGGAACTGAGCTGCGCGCGCCGGCGGGGTTCTTCGTGCACGAGAGCTGGCCGGAGGTGCAGGAGCGGCGCGTCGCCGGCAAGTCGAGGAGACATAGGCCATGGGGAAGACCTTTTCTTCTGCTGAAGAGCTCTGTGACATCCTGGGCACTGTTTTCCGTCGCTCTTTGCAGGAGACTGAGCTGGGCAGGAAGCTGGTCGGCCTGAACAAGTCGCTGCGCTTTTTCTTCCGCGACCCAGAGGCACAAATCACCGTGCAGGTAGACGGGGCACACTGGGAGGTGGTGTGTGGACCTTGCGATGCGCCGGCCGATATCAAGTTCTGGATGACGGGCGATGCGGCCCATCGACTCTGGTCAGAGAAGGTGAAGCCCCTGGCCGCCATCATGGCCCGCCAGATCAGGGCAGCCGGCCCTGTGCGTGCCTTGGGGGAGATTGAGGCCGTTTTTTCCCTGTCCAGCGACATTTACAAGCAGGTCCTGCGCGAAAAGGGGAGGCAAGACCTGCTCCGTTGAGCGGGTGCGCCACGTTCTTGATGAAAGAGGCCGGAGCAGGCAGTTGGTAGAAAAGGAGCGCAAAGGGAACCCTCAGCATGAGGGCGATGAAGCGGCCAGCGAGTACCTGGTCGTTTTTGTCACTGCCGCCACGGTCGAAGAGGCGGAGCGCATCGCGCAGGCGTTGGTCGGCGAACGCCTGGCCGCCTGCGTGTCGGTGGTCCCCAATGTCGGCTCGTGCTACCGCTGGCAGGGGGAGCTGTGCACAGACCAGGAGGCCCTGCTCATCATCAAGACGCGGGCAGCCCTGTTTGATGCAGTTGCCGCCAAGGTGCGGCAGCTCCACAGCTATCAGGTGCCAGAGATCCTTGCCCTGCCAGTGAGCCGCGGGGCGGAAAGCTACCTCCGTTGGCTCGCCGAAGAAACCAGGAGGAACGAGGATCGCGGCTGAGGGCATGCAAGTCACCATTCTTGGCTCGGGCACGTGCATCCCGCAGTGGCGGCGCTCGGCGCCCGCCGTCGTGGTCAGGGTGCAGGAGGAGCTCATGCTGGTAGATTGCGGTGCCGGCACCCTGCGGCGCCTGAGCGAGGCCGGCATCGACTACCGTGGGCCGCATCTGCTGTTCCTGACTCATTTCCACCTCGACCACATCGCCGACTTGGCGGCATGGCTCTTTGCTCTGCACAACACCCGTGAATTGCCTCCAGGCTGGGGGCTTGAGGTTCTCGGCCCCAAGGGGACCACGGCTTTGGTCAATCGTTTGCGCGCTGCGCACCAGCCATGGCTGCAGGAGCTCTCCTTTCAGCTCGCCGTGCACGAACTTGGCAACGAAACACGCCACTTCGCCGGCTGGCAATTGAGCACCATGGCCGTGCGCCACGGCAGTGTGGCACTGGGCCTGCGGGTGCAGGTGCAGGGACGGGCAGTGGCTATCTCCGGCGACACGGACTACTGCCCGGCAGTGGTGGAGCTCTGTCGCGACGCGGATTTGGCCATCCTCGAGTGCTCCACGCCCGATGAGCAGAAGGTCGATGGCCATCTGACCCCAACTCTAGCCGGACGCATCGCCCAGGAGGCAGGCTGCAAGAAGTTGGTACTCACGCACCTTTACCCGCCGTGCGACCAGACCGACATCCTGAGCCCATGTCGGAAGCAGTTTGCGGGCGAGATCGTGGTGGCCGAAGATATGATGACGTTTGTGGTCTGAAGCGATGTCCCCGTTGAGCCAGAGAGTGGGCCTGCGCCAGGATTCGTTTGTCCTGGCGGTGGTGGCTTCGCTGATCGCCCACCTTCTCTTTCTTTCCTTGTGGGGCGAGGCACGGCAGCTCCACCTGCCGGCAATCATCCAGCCGCGCCAGGCCGCCGCCGAGGCAAAGGAGCCGGAGAAGCGTCTGGAGTTCGAGCTGGTAGAAACGCCCAGCGATGCGCAGAATGAACTGCCCAGTGCGAAGACCCATCTGCTCTCCGACAAGCGCACACGTGCGCGTGACCTGTACACTGCCGACGACAAGCCGGTGGCAGAGGCGTATTCCGAGGGGCAGTCGCCCTATCGCACCTTCAGCGGCGGTTTCTTGGCGGGGACGGGACCTGAGTTGCGCCCGCAACCGCAGTCTGCAAACGAGTCCTCGCGACCTGCAGCGGCAGAGAGGACTTCAGAGCCAGGTGTTGCTGTGGCCGAAGAGGCATCGGAACGAGTGCGACGAGAGCGTTTTAGCCCGGAAGCCCTTGCCGGGCACCCTGGTGGAAGCAACCCGGCCGGGTTGTTCGGCAGCGACGACGCTACCTACCGCCAGGTCACCTTTAGCGCAGAAGAACTTGGCGGAGTGACGTTGAACACGTACGCCTGGGAGTTCGCCCCGTATGTGCTGGAGATGAAGCGCAAGATTCGGCAAAACATCTATCCGCCTCCCGCCTTCACCCGGCTGGGCATTATCAGCGGCGAGACCGTGTTGCGCTTCCGGGTGTTGCCTGACGGGCAGATGACCAACCTGGAGGTGCTCGGCTACACCGGACACCCTTCATTGAAGGAGACCAGCGTGCTGGCGGTAAGGAATGCCGCGCCCTTCAAACCCCTGCCCGAGGGCTTTCCTGAAGAATACCTGGAATTGACATGGACCTTCATCTACTCGGTGACCCGCCAGTGAGGGCGTGGGGAGGTGAAAGCCGGTGACGGGCGTGTTCCACACCCTGGCCAAGGGTGGGCTCACCATGATCCCCTTGGCGCTGTGCTCGGTGCTGGCCTTGGCCGTGGTCATCCAGAAGAGCTTGGTTCTCAGGCGCAAGCGCGTCCTCGTCCCCGAGATTGTAGGATGGATTGAGAACCTGCGCGGGCCGGAAGAGAGGGCATATGGCTTGGAGCTGTGTCACACTGTCAAAGGGCCCTTCGCCACGCTGGTGGCCGCAGTGCTAGAGAACCGGCACCTGGAGCGGGCGGAGGCGAAAGAGCTGATCGCCGACGTCGGCAGGCAGCAGGCGCGCGTGTTGGAGCGCGGGCTGGTCATCCTGGAGACGGTGGCCGGCGTCGCGCCACTGCTGGGACTGTTCGGCACCGTGATCGGGATGATCAAGGTCTTCGACATCATCTCGCGCATCGGTGTAGGCCAGGCGAGCGCCCTTTCTGGAGGCATCTCCGAGGCGCTCATCACCACTGCGGCTGGGCTGTCCATCGGCATACCATCGCTGGTCTTTTACAACTACTTCGCCTCCAAGGCGGAAGATCTCGTCTTGGACATGGAGAAATACTCAAGCACCCTCCTTCAGAAGGTGACTGTGCCGGGAAGCCACGAGTCCAGGGGGGACAATGCGCTTTCGTGAACGTCCCCGGCGCAGAGTGCTCATCAACATCACCTCCCTCATTGACGTGCTCTTCTTGCTGCTCATCTTTTTCATGGTGTCCTCGACCTTCCTCGAGCAACCGGGAATGAAGTTAGACCTCCCGGCGGCCAAATCTTTCGAGGTGGAGGAGCACAAGGAGCTCGTGGTGCACATTTCCCCGCAGGGCGAGATCTTCTTAGGCGAACAGCAGGTGGCGCTGGACACGCTCAAGGCCCGCCTGGAGCTCCAGGTGGCCGTGGACCGAGAGCGACCGCTGGTACTGCGTGCCGACAAAGACGCGGCTCACGGGCGGGTCGTGGAGGTGATGGATGTGGCCAAGCAGACCGGGGTGCGCAAGATCGTGATTGCCACAAGGGTGCCCGAGCTGAACAGGGAGCGGGAGCGGAGATAGACACGGGAGAGTCGGCGTGAGCAGAGGCGTGCAGCTTGCCAAGCGGGTGGGAAGGGTGCGTCCTTCTGGGATTCGCAAGATTTTCGAAATTGCCTGCCACCAAAAGGAGCTTCTCAATCTCTCCATCGGCGAGCCAGACTTTGACGTGCCGCCGGCAGTGAAGGCCGAGGCAATCAAGTGGATGGAGAGGGGCTACAACAAGTACACACCCACCCGCGGCATCCCTGAGCTGCGCGAGGCTGTATGTGGCTATCTGCGTGCCCGAGGTGTCGAGGTGGAGGAGGTGCTCATCACCACCGGGGCCACCGCCGGCCTGTTGCTGGCCATGATGGCTCTGGTGGATGAGGGTGACGAGGTGCTGATTCCAGATCCCTACTTTGTCGCCTACTGCAACGTGGTGCGCCTGCTGGGGGGCGTTCCCCGGCTCATCGACACCTACCCGGACTTTCGGCTGCGCGAGGAGGCGATTATCGCGCAGCTGTCTGAACGGACGAAGATCCTCCTCCTCAATACGCCGAACAACCCCACCGGCGCAGTCTATTCTCGCCAGGAACTCCAGATGGTCGCCCGTCTTGCCCAGGAGCACGGCCTTGTGGTGATATCGGATGAAGTCTATGATCGCTTTGTCTACGATGGTCGGCAGTTCACCAGCATGGGCGAGGTGTTGCCCCAGGCGCTTGTGGTCAATAGCTTTTCCAAGACGGGGGGGATGACCGGTTGGCGCGTTGGCTACGCCACGGGGCCGGCCCCGGTCATCGAGGCCATGTCCATGCTGCAGCAGTACTCTTACGTGTGCGTTAACTCGCCCGCGCAAAAGGCCGCGCTTGTCGCCTTAGAGGTGGACCTGTCCGAGCACCTGAGGCGCTGCCAGCGCAAGCGGGACCTCGTCTATGCCGAGCTGGGCAAGCACTACTCCGTGCCGCGGCCAGAAGGCGCGTTCTACATCTTTCCCGAGGCGCCAGGGGGCGACGGCGACGCCTTTGTGCGCCGCGCCATCGAACGAGGTGTCCTGGTCGTGCCCGGCAGCGAGTTTTCCGCGCGCCGCAGCCACTTTCGCATCTCCTTTGCCGTGGACGAAGAGGTGCTGCACCGGGCGCTGGCAATCTTCGCCGAAATGGCGCAAGAGGAGCGCTGACCCTCAGAGGGGGTCTCGCACGGGGGACGCTGCGTGATTAGAGCAGCTGATTCTCCCAGGGAGGAGACAAGCCATGAGCATGCGCATGCCGCTCGCATCTTTGGCCTTGGCTGCAATTGTGGCCCTCGCCGCTCCTCATGCTCTCCTCGGTAAGCAAGAGAAAAGCATTCGCTGCTGGCTCGCAGTGGGCGTGGGCCGCAGTAGTCTCGGGTTCAGCGCCGGAAGCGCAGCGCTCAGTTTGCAGGTGAACCACCTCCTTTCTTCTGACCGTCTCACGGCGAATAGCTCGGCAGTCCTCGGCGGCAAGGAATACGAGGACTATGCGCTTGTGGCCGGCTATGGCTACCGGTCTCGCGTGGGTGCGCGGCTCCGAGTTTCAAGGAGATTGGTTGGGCCTCAGCGGGGTGCCTGGGCGATGGGTCTCAAGGGGTCCGACGCTTGGTTTTCCCCTGGAAATCCAGGTCTTCTACCCCTTCAGCCGCTTCGTGGGCGTTGGTGCCTACGCGTTCTATGACCTCAACGCGCCGCAACCCTTCAGCGGCGCTACGGTGACGATCGTCATGGGTAAGCTGCGCTGACTCGTCGCGCTCACAGCGCTTTCCCGCTGCCAATCCGACCAAGGCGCACAAACAGTTTGAAATTTCGCGAAAATCGCGATATATTTACCTCCGATTTTTGTGCCACATGGGACAGATGCTGCTATGTGCTTTGCAGAGGAGGAGAGTTGCAGGAGTTGATGCACAATGGGGTTGTGGTGTCTGAACCACCGCACTATGGGGGACTGAAGCTGAAGGTGCGGGGGCAGGAGGTGGAGCTTTCCCCAAAGCAAGCAGAGATGGCCATTGCCTGGGCGCGCAAGCAGGGCACTCCTTATGTCGAAGACCCGGTATTCGTGCGAAATTTTCTCAGAGACTTCAGCGCCGCGCTTGGCTTCGAGCCTCCATTGCGACCGGACGAGCTGGACTTTACCCCTGCGGTGGAGATCGTCGAGGCGGAGAGGCAAGCAAAGCTGGCCATGTCCAAGGAGGAACGCAAGGCGCAGGCAGCCGAGCGGAAAGCACGACGTGAGCAGCTCAAGGAACGCTTCGGCTATGCCATTGTGGACGGCGAGCGTGTAGAACTCGGCACCTACCTTGTGGAGCCCAGCTGTATTTTTATGGGGAGGGGCAAGCATCCGCTGCGCGGCCGGTGGAAGGAAGGGCCCCAGCAAAGTGACATTACGCTGAACCTGAGCCCGAATGCGCCCCGTCCTGAGGGGAACTGGCAAGGGATCGTCTGGGATCCGGACTCGCTCTGGGTGGCGAGGTGGAAGGACAAGCTTTCCGGGAAGATGAAGTACATCTGGCTCCACGACACGGCGCCGGTCAAGCAGGCCAGGGAGGCGAGCAAGTTCGACAAGGCGCACGAGCTTGGCGCAGTGCTGGAGCACGTGCGGAGCCGCATCGCACAAGACCTCACTAGCCCGGAGCCGCGCACCCGCGAGGTGGCCACTGCCTGCTACCTCATCGACGCGCTGTGCATGCGCGTGGGCGACGAAAAGGACCCGGACGAGGCTGACACCGTGGGCGCGACGACCCTGCGTCCCGAACACGTGAAGCTGCACCCCGACGGCGTGGCGGAGTTTCGCTTCTTAGGCAAGGACTCGGTGCTCTGGCACAAGAAGCTGTCGCTGCCTCCGGCCGTGGTGGCCAATTTGCAGGAGTTGGTGCGCAATGCCCGGCCCTCCAATAACCGCAACCGCAAGAAGCACCCCACCCGAGACAAGCCGCGGCTATTCCCGGGCATTAGTAGCCGACATGTGAACGAGTACCTCTCCGGCATCCTGCCTGGGCTCACTGCAAAGGTGTTCCGTACCCATCACGCCACGTGCGCCGTGCGCGAGAGCTTGGAGAATTCCGGGGTCGTTCCAGAGGACCCAGAGTACAAGAAATGGCAGGCTGCCGCCCAGGCAAATCTGGAAGCGGCAATCCTCTGCAATCACACGAAGAAAGCCCCTGCCAACTGGAGCGAACGTCGAGAAAAGTTCAGAGAGCGCGAGAGGCGCGCCGAGGAACGCGTGAAGAAGTACCGCGCCCAGGTCCAGGCCCTGCAGGCAGCCTTGACCGCCTTGAAAAGGGAGGCCGCGCAGAAGGTGAAGGCGGCGCGGCCTGAAAAGCGCAAGCAAGTTAGGGAGCGGGTCGCAAAATCGGTGGCGCGTGCGGAAGCCCGGCTGGCAGCGGCACGGCAGCGCCTGCAGAAGGCCGAGCACGCCCTGGGTGCCCTGCAGGCGCGCATGGCGATCGCTGCCAAGAACCGCACCTGGAACTTGGGCACCAGCCTAAAGTCCTACATCGAACCCCGCGTCTACTACCATTGGGGCAAGCGCGTTGGCTACGAGGTGCTGGGCAAATACTACCCCAAGACCTTAGCGCGCAAGTTCGCCTGGGTGCGCAACGAGGATGCGGCGCCGGTAGAGGTCACTGAGGACCCCGCGGCAGACGAAGCAGGGCAAAGGTAGGGGCACCGCAGTTTCGCTTGGCTGAAACTACCCACCTTTGCAGACGGTCACTGGCGGCGGCTTCCTCCGCTGTTGCTTGTGGCACAACTCCTTCCGGTTGGCTCTTCTTCCTCATGTCTGTCCCTCTGTGGTCGAGACAAGGGGGATGGTGGTGGGTGACGCAGGCACCAGAGGTGAGACCCAGGTGAAACCGCAGGTTCTCACAGAGGGTCACTGATAGGCCTGACGCCTGAGCCTCTTGGGTCTTTGGTCGCTGGGGAGCAGGGGCAGCCATGGAGCCCGCGCCTGGGTGCACTGCTACTTTGCAAAGGGATGCCAGGGACTCCTGGTCGGCCCTGAGGCTGCGGTACGACGCGCCAGGAAGTTCCGCGCCGCCTCCATGAAGATGTCTAGGTCGCGGTCGAGATTGTCCTGGATGCCGTCGAAGTACAAGGTACGGATGGGGAAGCCCCCCAGGTCGCGGCTCACTCGAGGGTAGACCGCTTCAGAGACGATGCCGTTCATGCAGCTGAACGGGCTGACGTCGATGACCGCCGCTGCGCCCTTCTCGTAGTACCAGATTGCCTTGCCCACGTTGAGCACCATCTCGCCCAGGGCGGCCTCCGCAGGCAAGTACGGTCTGCTGCGCGCCAAAATGGCCTTTGTGTGCGGCGGCTCCTCGTAGCCGCGCAGGTCATCGGCGAAGGGCCGCAGCAAAGCGTGCTCATCGGCGCGCATCACTGCCTGGCGCAGGCGGTTCCCCAGCATGGCGAAGGAGAACCGTCTGCCTTCGCGGAGCAGGCGCACGCGTTCCTCCTTGTTCGTGTACCAGGCCCACTCGGCGACGTCAGAGACCCAGACCTCGCCGCCGAATTCCTCGATGCGCCTAATCACTTGATTGTTGCTAAAGTCGTTGAGCCGACAGAATATCTCGCCCACCACCCCGATGAGCGGCTTGGGGCTATCGCGATGCACCGGCACGGCCCGGAGCATATCGCGCGCCTCCTCCAGTGCGCCCTGCACGCGGCGTCGGTGGGCAGCCATGGAAAGCGCCGGAGCGGCAAGCGCCGCGCACACGCAGTCCAGGGCGCGGCTGAACGTCGCATCGGTGCTGCCGGGATGAACCTCGTAGGGTCTGGTCTTGAGAAGGAGCTTGCGCAGGACATCGGAGGCGACCACCGCCCACCAGGCAGTGCGCACCAATTGCCGCGCCCCGCGGCCGATGCTGCCGTAGCCGTCGGCGCTCGTCGGCGAAAAGAGGTACACTTCCCCCAAGCCGAGCTCGTTGAGCACCTTGGCGATGAGGTGTCGGTACTGGCCGAAGCGACAGGGGCCGTTGGAGGTCGGCATCATGAGCGCGGTTTTCTCCGGGGCAAACCCGGGTTGTTCCGCGATCTTCAGGATGTCGCCCAGGGTGACCAGCTCCGGCAGGCACTCGTCGCCGGTGGTGAAGCGGCGGGCCAGCTCGTAGGTGTGCGCGTCCCCTTCCGGCGTAGGCTCGGCGGCAAAACCTGCGGACTGGAACGCGGCCGCCATGGCGCGCGCCCCCTCGTAGGACATGCGCGGGATGTACAAGGTGCGCCCGACTATTGACTTGCCGTCACGGCTTGCCATGCCCCTCGCCTCGACTCTGGTTTTCCGTGGGCCCGCCAGCGCCGCAGCATACCAACACTATCCAAGAAGGCCTCGCAGCGGGTGAGCATGCCGGCGTCATTGCTGTGCCCGTCGAACTGCAGGAACAGTGCCGGCTTGTTCGCTGCCTTTGCTACAAAGTGCTTGATGTAGGAATCCGGGCCGCACTTGAAATTTGTCACATAGATGACGTGGAGATGGGCATAGCCTGCGGCGAAACGGGCAGCCCGCAGTATCTTTTGCCCATAGTTCCAAAACATGTTCGGGTGGATGTCGGCGATCGTAATCCCGTCCAGGTGCAAAGCATCCATGGGGATCACATCGACGCCGTAGAGGGTGCGCAGCTTGTTCGCCACCGCCAAGTTGAGGGCGGGATCGTGCAGGTTGTAGGGCCGCCCCAAGAGAAGGATCGCACTTCCCCCCTTGTCCAAATGCCGCCTGATCAGGGGCATGGCCGCTTGCAGATAGCGGCGTTGGAAAGCCGCCTGCGCGCGATAGGCAGCCTCCACCGCCTTGTCGCTGCGCTGCTTGGAGCAGCCGAGGCGGCGCGCGGTGGCATGCAAGGCGCGCTTGACCGCCTCCGGCCCATCCTTGAATCTGATCACCGGCCGCAGCATGCGCCCTTCCAGCTCCTCGAACGCCGGGGCATTGGTCACTACCAGGGGCAGGGTCTGACCCCACGGGCAGAGGTAGCACTCGGGCGAGTCGGACGTTGCCTGGACATTGATGACCGTGGGCAGCAGAACCAGGTCGGCCCCTGCGTCGAACAAGGCGGCCACGTGGCCATGTGCCACCAGAATTGGGAAGCAGGGCTCGGCCACGGCAAGCTCTTCGCCCCGCTCAGCCACTGGGCGCGTTGTCGGCGCCGACAGAGTCACATGGGCGCCGAGCATTTGCAAGTAGGTGCGCCAGAAGGGCAGCTGGTCGTAGAAGTACATGGCGAGCGGCACGCCGACGTTTGGGCCGCCGCCGTCGGGTTCGGCTGCCCCTTCAAAGAGCAGCTGCTGGCGCAGCGCGAAAAAGTCGGGCAACTCCGGCTCCCGCTCCGCCCTGCGGGGCTTGCGGTAGCGCTCCGTACACTTGTCGCCCCAATAGCTCTTTTCGCCTGCGACATCATACTCTTGCATCTGGCAGTAGTTGGTGCAACCTTTGCAGGTGAACTGCCGCACGCGCAGCGCGCTTGGGCGAAAGTCGAGACCGCGGAAGCGGCTGGCGATGCCGGTGGCAAGCACCTTATCCCGAGCCAAAAGTGCCGCGCCGATGGCGCCGATCACGCCGTTGAAGGGCGGTACGATGATTGGCTTGCCTACCGCCCGCGCAAGGGCCGCGGCAACCGCGTCGTTGTAGGCCGTCCCGCCTTGGAAGAATATCACCTCGCCGATGAGGCGATGGCGCACCACGCGGTTCAGGTAGTTGTGCGCCACAGCATAGGCAAGGCCAGCGGCAATGTCGGCCTTGGCCACCGCATGGCGGAGGTATGCGGCCACATCCTTTTCCATGAACACGGTGCACCGTTCCCCGAGGCGAAGCGGATGGTGAGCCGCAAAGGCCAACTCGGCAAACTGCCCAACGATGTTGATCCCCAGGCGCTCGCCCTGCTCCTCGAGGAAAGAACCAGTGCCGGCAGCGCAGGCCTCGTTCATGGCAAAGTCCACAACCACGCCGTCGCGGATGGAGATGAACTTGGAGTCCTGGCCGCCGATCTCGAAGATGGTGTCAGGAGCGGGCAGGCCGTGCCGGGTGGCGACAAAGTGAGCGCCCACCGTGTGCGCAGTGATCTCGTCCACGATGGTGTCCGCAGCGAGGAGCTCGCCGATGAGTTCGCGGCCCGAGCCGGTAGTACCGAGCCCGCGGATGCGGACGCGCTGGCCGAGCCGCTTGCTAACCTCGGTCAGACACTCCGCCACCACTTCGATGGGGCGGGCATTGGTCTTGGTGTAAATGTCCATCAAGAGGGCGCTCTGCTCATCGATGAGGGCCAGATTGGTGCTCACCGAGCCGATGTCCAGACCAAGGTAGGCGGCAATCGTTCCGGACTCTTTGGCTGGAGGCATGCCCGCTGCTAAATGACGCATCGTCTGGACGCCCTCTCGCGACAGAGGAGGGTAGGCGCCCTCAGGCGCAGAGGAGCGAGCGGAAGGAAAGCGACGCCCTGGACTCTTGTCGGCGCGCCGCGCGGCGATGGCACAGCCGATGGCGGCATAGTGCGCCGCAAACGGGGGGACGAAAAAGGCTCCATGGTCAATCCCCAGCGCCTGGCGGAGTGCCTCCGCCACCCCTGCGTTGAGGGCTACCCCGCCGACAAAGGCAACCCTCGGCCGCAAAGGCCGCCCGTGGATGATGGTGCCCTTGTAGTTGCGTGCCACTGCCTGACACAGGCCCTTGAGCACTTCCGGTGGCTGGAAGCCGCGCTGTTGGGCGTGGATCATGTCGGACTTGGCAAAGACCGAACAGCGGCCGGCGATGGCGGCAGCGCGCCGGGCCGTAGCCACCAGTTCGCCAATCTGCTCCACGCGGTAAAGGAGGCGCCGCGCCTGTTGGTCGATGAACGAGCCCGTGCCAGCGGCGCACTCACCGTTCTGGGCATAATCGACAATCGAGACCGCGCTTCCCTGAGACTGGCGCTCCACTGCCAGGTAGCGGGAAGAGTCGCCGCCCATTTCCAAAATGGTGCGGACGTCGGGGAAAAGCGCGGTGACCCCCTCGGCAATGGCGCGAAAGTCGTTGAGCACGCTGGCCTGCCAATCCGCCGCCAACAGATGTGCCCCACAACCGGTCAGCGCTACTCCCTTCAATGATCCTGCTGGCAGGAACGATTCTACCTCTTGCCGAACTGTCGTGGCGACCTGGGCGAGCTCCCCAAGAGTCGGGCGGGCAGGAGAGAGGAATAGAAGGAGGCTGCCCTCGCGAAGGCGGCTGAACCCGTGCCGCTCCATCTCCGCCGTCAAGGCGGCGTCTGTCCCTTCCACGAGCGCAGCGAGTTTGACGCTGGCCGTGCCGATGTCAATGCCCAAGTAGACTGTGGGAGACTCTGCCATTACTTTCGCCAAGCAAGACGAACCAAGCTGTACAGCGCAAGCGGGAAGCGAAGGGCCCGACGCCGCAGGCATGATCCGCGGCTGGGCCCTCGAGAAATCGCTGGGGCAGGGGAAACTCAGCTCAGTCGGGCGGCGATCAGCTGGGCAACCCGCTCGCCGCTCAAGAGCATGCCGCCGAAGATGGGGCCCATGCGTGGCCCGCCGAACACCGCCCCGACCGCCATGCCTGCGACGTAGACATTGGGATACACTTCGCCGGCCTGCTCGACGACAAACTGCTCGCCCGCAGCAGCAGCCATGGCCTTTTCCCCTTGGGGTGTACCGCTGGCGGTCCGCAGCGGCCCCACCTTTTTGCCCACAATGTGGGCCACCTCTGCCGCATGGCCGGTGGCATCGACGATGTATGTGCAACTGACGGCGATGGGGTCCACATGGAGCCCTGCCTCCTCGATGGGCGTGCGCGTGATGACCAAGCCGCGAATCTGTCCTTCCTTTGCCATTACATCCTCGACGCTGAAGAGCGTGAGAATTTCAGCGCCGGCATCTTTGGCAGCGGCTCCCAATTTGCACACCGCCTCTATGGAATCGGCCACATAATAGCCCGAAGCATACGGCATGCTTTTTATGCCCAGCTCGTCCAAGATGCGCCTGGCTTGCTCCTGCACGACGATGACGTTGCGCCCGATGCCTCCTCCCCACATCCCTCCGCCCAAACTGAGGCGTCGCTCGAAGAGCGTGGTCTTGATGCCCTTGCTTGCCAGGCGGATGGCTGCCATGAGGCCTGCCGGCCCGCCGCCTACCACGGCCACGGTGCTGTCCAGGGCCGCGAGCAGCCGCTCCTCGTAGGTGCGGATGATTGCTTCGCTCACCAGCGTCTCTCTGATCTCCACGGCAACTCCTCATCGAATGGTGCCAGAAATGTCTGAGTAAAGATATAGAAAGTTGGCGAGTAGGTCAAGAGGAAAAAATGCGAGCGGACGCCTCGCCACCCCAAGTTGCGCACATCCCTCGTGACAGGAGAAATCCGAGGGCGCTCCACTGGTGACGCCGGTCCCCATGGCCACAGACTCGAGTGCGCCCCGCCGGGCGCGAGGTCACGGCCGGCACTACTCACCTCCGCCCTTCGCCGAAGTTGGGGCGGCCGCTGTCGTGGCGATGTCGCAGGACGATGCTTCGCGCGCCTACGCCGCCCCGGAGCGCGCCGAAAGCCTGGCTCAGTGCCACTCATGTTTCGCTCCAGGGAGGAAGGCGACCCCTGTCGCGGCTCGGTGGGGGCCTCGCACTGCGCGGGACCGAAGTGCCCCCGCGACTGCGCGTAAATCCCTTTGTCAGAACCGAGAAAAATTCCTATATTTGGCAACAAAGGAAGAAGGCTGGCCGGCGAGCACACGCAGCATGCGGAATCAAGACGGATGGCGTACGTAAAAGACGCGTAGCGCCGTCGTACAAATGTTGTCTTAGGAGAACCGCCGAAGGCTGGGACAGTCATGAAAAGACCGCAAGACAAATTGTGTCGCCTGATGCTTCTTGTCGTGGCCTTGTCGTGTCTGGCTGCGGCCTCCAAGGGCCAAGGTCAGGTGCCTGCATCTGACGAGCAAAGGTCTTTTGCCACGGCCAAGGGGCTTTTTGGCGACGGCTTGTACGATTTGGCCGCCGGCGAGTTGCAGAAGTTTCTGCGCACTTACCCACAGAGCGATCGCGTGCCTGAGGCACGCTACCTCCTGGCCGAGTCGTACTTCCAGCAGGGCGAATACTCCCGCGCCATCAACGAGTACACGGCTCTTGCTGCTCAGTTCCCCGCCACGCAGTTCCGCTCGCGGAGCATGCTCCGCACAGGGCAGGCCCATTACCACAAAGGCGAGTATAGGCAGGCTGAGCGAAACTTGCGTGCCCTTCTGGAACGCTCCCCGGATGAGAAGCTGGCCGCCGAAGGCCGGTATTGGCTGGGCGAGACGCTCTATAAGCTGCAGCAGCCGGAAAACGCTCTCGAACAGTACGGCCGTGCCTACGCAGCCTATCCCCAGGGAGACCTGGCTCCCTATGCCCTCTATTCAATCGGCTGGGTGCAGGAAGAGCGTGGGCAGTGGAATAGCGCGACGAAGGCCTACCAGAAGCTGGCGCGTGAATATCCCAAGCATGAGTTAGCGGCCGTGGCGCGCTTTCGCTTAGGCTTCGTGGCGTTTGCTAAAGGCGAGTATCAGCAGGCCGTAGACAATTTCTCGGCAGCGCTCGGTGACCACCCCACGCACAAACTTGCCGGTCAGGCGCGTGTAACGGTTGCCGATGCTCTGGCGCGCCTGGGACGACCCCGTGAGGCAGTGGCCGCGTTTTCGGCGCTCCTTGACCCAGCAGTGGGCGGCGATATGGTCGACCGTGCCTACTACGGCCTGGGTTTGGTGCACTATGAGCAAAAGGCCTTTGCCCAGGCTGAGGAAGCATTCCGGCACATTGTCACTCAACTACCGCAAAGCCCGTTGCTCCCGGCTGCTGCTTTTCAGGCTGGAAAATGTGGCCAGGCGGTGGGGGACACAGCCGAGGCGAGGAGGCTCTTCCGGCTTGTTGCCGACGCGCACCCGGCCAGTGACTATGCAGCCCGGGCGCTGTTTGAGATGGCCACCCTCGACTTTTTTGGCCAGAAGGTAGCGTCGGCCAGGGAGCAATATCAGCGCATCGTCACCTCGTTTCCTGGCTCTCCTGTGGCGGCGGACGCATGGTACATGGTGGGCGAGTGCTATCTTGGCGAGGGCCAATCAGCTCGGGCGCTTCAGGCCTACCAGGAGGCCGTTGCCTTTTCCGCCAGCCCCATGCTCAAGGCGCGAGCGCGCCTGAAAATCGGATGGGTGCAACATCATCTGGGCCGCCATCTGGAAGCTGCGGCCTCTTTGGATTCAGTTCTCGCCGCCCCTGGGGATTCCGAACTGGCCCAGGAGGCGCTGTTTTGGAAGGCCGAGGCGGTGTACGCAGCCGGGGACTATGTGCAGGCGGGGTCCCTGTATCGCAGGCTGCTTGCCGAGTATCCCAACGGAAAGCACACAGCCGAAGCGTTGTACGGTAGCGCTTGGGCGACCCTCAAGTTGGGACAGTACGCCGAAGCGGCCCGGCAGTTCGAACGTGCCTTTGCGGCTGCGCCGCCAGGTGCGATGCGCTGCGATGCCAAACTGCGTCAGGGCGACGCTCATTTCAACCTCAAGGACTATGCTGCGGCAATCCGTACCTATTCCTGGGTGGCTGACCAATGTCCCCAGGCCCAGGTGGCGGCCGAGGCACAGCTGCAAGTGGGGCACTGCTACTATCGCAGCGAGGATTTGCCTGCAGCCGTGGCTGCCTTCGACCGCGTGGTGAGGCAGTGGCCAGAGAGCACAGCGGCCCCAGAGGCGCAGTTCATGATTGGCAAGGCCCAATTCCGTGCCGGCGACTACCAGCAGGCCATCGCCTCGTTTCAACTGCTGGCAACGCGCTTCCCGAAGAGCCAGTGGGTCGAGGAGGCGGCGTACGCCGTGGGCGACTGCTACTACAATGAGGGCCGTTACGACGAGGCGATAGGCCAGTACCAGAGCCTCATCGAGTGTTTCCCCCAGAGCCGCTTTGTGGACGATGCCGTGAGCGGCATCCAGTGGGCGCTGGTGCAGCAGGGCAAATCCGAGGAAGCAATAGCGGTGGCCGACACTTACCTGCGGAAGGTCAAAGACCCTGCTGCCGCAGCCGCCATCCAGTTTCGCAAAGCGGAGCTGTACTACAACATGAAGAACTATGCCGCAGCCGCAGCGGAGTTCGCCGCGCTGCGCGCGCGATTCCCGGCGTCGGAACAGGCACAAGAAAGCTGGTATTGGGTGGGGTTGAGCCACCACCAGCGTGGTGACGAAACGGCGGCTATGCAAGCAATGCAGCAGCAGTGGACGGAGTTCCCCCAGAGCGCTCGCGCGCCCGAGGCACTGTATCGCGTCGCCGAGTGGCAGCTGGCCAAGGGAAACTCCGCCGCGGCCATGGAGAACCTCGAGAAGTTGATCGAGGCCTTTCCCAACAGCCCTTTCGCGGCGCAGGCGGCGACCCAGATTGGGTACTGCCACCTTCAGGCTGGCGACTATCAGGCTGCGCAGACCCAGCTGGAGGAAGCGAAGAAACGGTTTGCAGGTGGTGACGGCGAGGCGCGCGCCACAGTGGGATTGGCCAACGTCTACATAGCGCTCAAGCGCTATCCTAATGCGTTGCGAGAACTGGAAAGGGTACCAGGCCTGGCCGCCACGGCCACCGTCGCCGCGGAGGCGCAGTACCTGACCGGGGAGTGCTACCTGCGCATGGGGAGCCCAACACAGGCGGCCACCGAATTCTTGAAGGTCAAGTACCTCTACCCAGGCGAGCGGGAATGGGTGGCAAAGGCGATTTTCGGCGCCGCCGAAGCATACGAACGCCTGGGCCGTTACCAGGATGCAAGAAAGCTCTACCAGGAGCTCATCACCGCCCATGCTGATCACCCCTTGGTCCCAAAGGCAAACGAGCGGCTGGAGGCACTGCTGAAGAGATGAGGCATAGGAGAACCCCCTCAAGGGTGACGGCCCCAGGCGGCGTGTTGACATGGATCATTGCCTGGGCGCTCCTGGGCACGGGTCCAGACACCGCCTTGCGGGCACAGAGCCAAAAAGAGGTGCCGCCCGTGCTTCCCTTTGTCCCGCCTGACTCCGCGCGCACAGCGGGAGAACGCCCCCAGTGGGAACTCCCGGAGGTGCTGGTCTACGGGAGGGACACAAGTCTGCGGCTGCCCGGCCAGAAGTTGGCGATAGGGGGAAAGCCTGCGATTGCCTATCGACCCCAGGAACAGCGCGAAACTATTCCGTCCACCATGGTTTCGGCGGCGCCCCAGGAGCTTCTCGCCGAAAGCGGGCCACAGGCCAGGTCGCTGCTCCTGCGGGCCGAGGGCGGGAGCTACTGGACGGCAAATGTTGCGGCCCTGTATCGCGGCGCGCGACGCCGGATGAACTATGGCGCCGATATCTCGTTCCGCCGCAGCGACGGCGCGGTAGAGAATGGCCAGTATGCCATCTTGGACCTGGGGGGAAGGGTCACCTACCCCTTCTCTCCGCGCGGAGCTGTGCACGCTCACGTGGACATCAATCAGGCCGGCTATGGGCTTGCAGGAGCCACCCCACCCGACACGGCCAGGGCACTGAAGGCAGAACGCCATGCCTCGGCTGTTAGCCTGGGCACCGGCCTTGAGCTTGGCCTTGGAGACCGCGGCCAGCTCACCGTGGCCTATGAATATGCGACGTTACGGAGCAGCGACGACACACTGGGCGTACGACTGAGCCGTGTCAGCGATGGTCTGCATCGCCTGGACACCCGGGTGGTCTTTCCGTTTGGGAGCATCGAGCTGCTGGCGAACATCAGTTACCTGAGCGAAGGGTATCGACCGCAGGGGGCAAGGGGCACGCAGCAGAGCTCGTTGGTTCAAGCCGAGTGGGGGGTGGCTGGCGAGGTGTTGGCGCGTGGGCACGCCTACTTGGGGCTTGGCTTTCACGGCGTCTCCTCTGCAGCAGGAGGACAGTCATCGGCGCTGAGCATCGCGGGGCGCTTTTGGATAGCGCCCTCTCCACGGCTGGGTCTCACAGTCGAGTTTCGCCGTGGCTATGACTGTTCTACCCTCATGGAGCGCCGCGCTGAGAACCCTTACCATGCCCCCCATCTGCTCTTGCAGCCGGTGCTCACCAAATTCGCGCTGGCCGTCGGGGCCGAATGGCGGGTGGCCTCCCAGCTGGTGCTGGAGGCACGCGTGGGTCGTTCCTGGATGAAGGACCAATGGTACTGGCAACGCGATCCTGCCAGCGGCTTGTTCACCGTGGGCGTTGTTCCAGATGTGAAGATGAACCACGCCGCCCTGGTCGTGCGGGGAGAACCAGCGGCCAATTTGAGCATCGAGGCTCGTTATGCGCTGTACAGCGATTCATTCCGCTTGGCGCAAGTGCCTGGAGCAGCGGATCTCCCCTACCTTGCTCATCGCCGCGTGCCCCTCAGCGCGGCTTACCGTTTGGGCGAGCGCACGCGCCTCCAGCTGCGCAGTGACCTGATGAGCAGCCGAACGGCGGATTTGGTGCGCCAGGCCAAACTCAAACCCTATGCTCTGCTGAGCTGCGCGGTGACTCACCAGCTCAACAGGCGCGTTTCCCTCTTTGTGCAGGGAGAAAACCTTACTAACCGCAGCTACGAGCGATGGCAAGGCTACCCCGAGATGGGGCTGACCATTCAGGCAGGGGGATTTGCGACATGGTAATGGGACAAGAGAAGTAGGGTAGACCGGCGGAGGTGACATGACGCTCTTCGACATCGTGCTCAAGGGTGGGGTGCTGATGATCCCCATCGTGCTCTGCTCCATCATCGCTGTGGCTATTCTCATCGAGCGGCTGGTGACGCTGCGCAAGATTCGCATCAAGAGCGGCACTTTTGTGCTGCAGATCAAATACCTGCTCCTGCGCAAGGACATCGACGGGGCCATGGCCTTGTGCAAGAAGACGCCTGGGCCCATTGCCGGCATCACCAAAGCTGGTCTGGAAAAGATCAGCCGGCCACGGCAGGAGATCAAGGAGGCAATCGAGAGTGCTGGCCGGCGGGAAATATACTTCCTGGAAAAGTATCTAGGCGTGTTGGGCACCATCGCTGCCATCGCGCCGCTGCTTGGGTTTTTGGGCACGGTGACCGGCATGATTCGCGCCTTTATGCAGGTGCAGGTGCACGGCGGCAATGTGGACGCCAGCGTCTTGGCGGGAGGCATCTGGGAGGCGCTCATCACCACCGCCGCAGGCCTGAGCGTGGGCATACCGGCGCTCATCTTCTACAATTGGCTGCAGGGCAAAGTAGAACGTTTCGTGTTCGAGATGTCCGAAACTTCTACAGAGCTGATGGACCTTCTGCTTGAGCCAAAGGAGGCAGCAGATGGACTTCCGGACAACGCGTAAGCCCATGGTGGTCTTTTCCGCCATCTCGTTCACGGACATCGTGCTGCTTCTGCTCATCTTCTTCCTGCTTTCCTCCTCCTACGTGGTGCAGCCGGGGATCAAGGTGCGCTTGCCCAAGGCCGTGAGCGGGCAGGTAGACCAATCCAATCGCATCTTTCTGACGGTGACGCGCGACGAGCGCATCTTCCTGAACACCCGCCAGGTATCGCTGGCGCAACTCGGCGGGGAGCTCAGGAAGTTGCTCGACCAAGGTGCCAGCAAAGTCGTGGTCATCCGTGCCGACAAGGACTTGAGCCTGGAGCGCGCCATCCAGATTGTGGACATTGCCAAGTTAGCAGGTGGCGAGCAGTTCTTGATCGCCACGCAACCGGGGATGTGAGATGAACCCGGCTGTACGCATCGGCCATTTTGCCCGTGCCGACATCGGCCGTGGGGCTATTGTTTCAGTGGCCGTGCACGCGCTGCTTTGCTTGCTCCTGGCGCTGTGCGCAGTAAGGCTGGAGCACTATCCCCCGGACTTTGCCGAGGTCACCTTCCTTTCTGGGGAAAGGGCCAGCGGCCAGGTTGGGGAAAAGGTGGCTATCCAGCAGGTGCCACCGGAGTCGGTCCCCAAGGGGGAAAAGGTCGTGCAGCCCTCTGCGGCGGCTGAGGAGGTGGTGAGCCTGCCAAAGAGGCGCATGCTGGAGCAAGAGCCCCCAGAACTGAGCGCCAGGGCCGCAGAAAAGATGCCCGTGGCACAGCCGGCGCCAGAGGTGCCGGCGCCAGCGGCCGGCGCTACTGCCTCGAAGGAAGCTCCGCCGCGTGAGCCCGAAGCTATCGGGGGGAAACCTACCGCCCCTACGGCCGTAACGGGCGATGTGGGGCAAAGCACGCCTCAGACCGCAGGGCCGGCTGGTGGCGGCCAAGAAAGCTTCGGGATCGAAGGGGAGGCTGCCAACCGGCAGATTTTGTACAAAGTCATCCCGGAGTACCCGCATGGGCTGCAGCGGGAGGCAGTGGTGAAGGTCCGTTTCGTCGTCTTGCCGGACGGCAGTGTGGGCGAGATGGTACCCGTGCTCAAGGGCGACGCCACTTTGGAGAGCATCACCCTCCAGGCACTGCGCCAATGGCGATTCAACCCGCTGCCGCCGGGCGCAGCACAGAAGGAAGTCACCGGCATCATCACCTTCAGATATCTGCTCCGTTGAGCCAAGCGGCTCTTCTCGCAAGACATATTGCTCAAAAAGGAGAACCCCCGGCGCATGGTCGGGGGTTCTTTGGAGGGAGGAAAAGCACGGTTACTGCATGAAGCGGTAGCCAGTGCCGTGAACGGTCTGTATGTAGCGCGAGGGGTACTTGCGCTCGCCCAGTTTCTCCCGCAGGCGCTTCACATGCACATCCACCGTACGCGAGGTGACGCAGACATTCCCCCCCCAGACGCGATCAAGAATCTCCTCGCGGGAGAAGGTCTTGTCCCGACGTGACGCTAACAGGTACAGGAGCTTGAACTGGATGTAGGTCAGGTCTAGTGGTTTTCCCGACTTGCGCACCTGTTGTTGGCCCAGGTCGATCTCGATGTCCTTGACCTTTATCTTGGCCGGGTCACACTCGGAAATGCGGCGGATCACCGCCCCTGCGCGGGCCACGAGCTCCCGTGGACCCTTGAGGCTGCTCACATAGTCATCGGCGCCGGCCTCGTAGCCCCGGATGATGTCCTCTTCGCTGCACTGCGATGAAACTATGATGAGCGCCATGCGCCGCAAGTTGAGCTGCTGCTTGACCAAACGGCAGAAGGAGTAGCCATCCTCGCCGCACCGATCGATAAAGACCACCACGGCATCGGGTCTCTGACTCTCGACAATCTGCAGCGCCTCAGTGCGTGTGGTCGCATGGCGGCAATGGTACCCTGCTGCGTGGAACTCGCTGCTAATGGCGTTCGGCTTTCCGTTCGCGGGGTCATAGAACAGCACACTCCGCGTTCTCATGACAGCCTTCCTCCTTATCGCTTGCTTCACATTCCTTCGTGGCCCCGGTTGAAAAGCGCCCGCTGCGCGCTTTCGCATGGCATTTTGCAACTCCTGTGCCAGTGGAAGCCTCTCCCGGCTGGGCGTAGGCGGGAAAGGGGGGTGCCTTCCCAGGGAGGGCGAGATATCCGCCTTTTTTCTGACATGTTAGGGGGGGAGTGACGCGCGGGGACGGGGCTCAACAAAGGAAGATGCGCGGCGCAGGCCACAATTGTGACAATGTTGCCAGATTTTGTGTCCAGAAAGCGACCACTGTGCGCAGAATTCCGCCATTGGCATTGCCACCGGGGCAGGTGCCGCCGGGCGTGTGCCCGCTTGGCGGAGGGCGAGTGGTGCAAGGAATCACCGTTCGTCGCCGAAGGATGTAGCCGCCAAAGGCGAACTCGCAAACAGCACCGTGCTACTGGTGAAGGCTGGCGGAGGTGGGCATGAACGTCATGGCAGATGATAAGGCGGAAGCCGACAGACACCGACCGCCGCGTCGCCAAGTCGGCGGCCGGCAAGTACCAGCGTTCCTTGCGGCACCGGCAGGGGTGGCAAGCAATTTGGTGCCTCTAAGGCGGGAACTACGTGGTGTGGACACAGGAGGTCCTCCTGGGACGTGCAGCCGGGGTTCGGGATGGGGCAAAGGTTGCTCCCTCAAGCCTGCATTTTCTCGCCAGAGCATGAATTTTGTTGTTGACAAATAGGGGAAATTTGCTTAATATCTTGACCGAGTCAATCTACAACGAGTCCGAATCAAGCGACCTGAAGGAGGTGATGTTAGCCGCAAGAGAACTACCGAAGCCCCCGGGATGCTGTTCTAAACCATGTAGCGAGGAGGTGACACCATGAACAAAGCGATTGGCATCTTGGCAACGGTGGGGTGCTTTGCGCTGCTGGTAGCGGGCGGGGCAAGCGCGCAGCAGTATGTGGCGCAGGGTTTCCACAAGGAGTTTGGGGTGCATCAGTTTGACCCCGACCACCTCACCTGCCTCGACGAGGTGCACGCCGCCTACGACTTTGACCACGACGGCAAGCTCGAGTTCTTCGTCCTCACGGACGAGTCGCAGCCCAATGGGCCCTATGATGAGTTGGACGACGGGGCCTGCGTCTACCTCTACGAGTGCACGGGCAAGGACACGTACGAGCTCATCTGGGCCTTCAGGGATACCTCCCTTGCCACTGGAGGAGCCAGCTTCCCCACCTGTTGTGTGACCGACATGGACGGCGACGGCTGGCACGAGCTGCTCATTGGCATTCCCTACGGAGGAGGCTATCCGACTCCGGATGGCAACCCTGTCCGCTTGTACGTGTTTGAAGGATCTCCTTCCGGTCTGCCGTCCTGGGATTCGCCAACCGCCACCTGGAACTTTGAGGCCAAGCCTGGCACGAACACCCGTCCCGCAGGCATGGCTGCCGCTGACATCGACGGCGACGGGGTGGCGGAAGTGGCCTGCGCTTTTCGCAACTTCAGCAGCGCCACCAAGAACGACGCCCTGATGATCTTCTCCCTTCTGGGCGAATTTGCCGGCCCCTTCACCCAGTTCAAGATCGAGGTGATGGATACCACCACCGATGTCAACTCCATCTACGACGCTGCCATCACCGACATCGACAACGACGGCAAGTTGGAGGCGCTCTTCCCGTCCTACTCCAAGGACCTGTTTGTGTTCTATGAAGGCGTCGGGCCCGATACCTACAGTTACCACACAGTGGCCGGGGGGGACATGCTGTGGGCGGCGATCCACGGCACGGTCAACGTCGACCTGGACGGCGACGGGAAGAACGAGGTGGTGAGCGGCGACAACCGCGGCTACTTTGGCTTCATCGGCGACGTCACCGACTTGGCCACCATCGGTGTGGACAACCTTTACCAGGTGGGTATGGCTTCGCCCAATGGCACCCGAGGCCTGACCGCTGGTGACTATGACGGCGACGGCAAGGCCGACATCTTTGTCGGCGGCAACTGGTCGGGCAAGGTCTTCCGCATCGAGTATGTGGGCGGCGACAAGGCCGACTCCACCAGCTACACCTGGGAGATGATCTATCAGTACCCGCCCGACACCGCCGAGGCGCGCGTGTACGACGTCTGCTTCCCGGGCGACAACAAGAACTACTGGCAGACCGGCAACAACCTCGTCCACGACATGGACGGTGACGGCGAGCCGGAGCTGCTGATCGCCCACGAGACCGGCGATGCCAACACGCAGGACTGGCTGATGATCATCGAGGGTAGGGGCGTGACGGCAGTGGAGATTATTCCGGGCGCCCCGGTGCTGAAGAGCTTCAAGCTCCACCAGAACTATCCGAACCCGTTCAACCCGACAACGGCCATTGTGTACGAGATGCCGCGGGCGGAGTACGTCACGGTGAGAATCTACGACAGCACCGGAAGGCTGGTGCGCACCCTGCAGGAGAACAAACTGCAGCCTGCCGGCTCCCATGAGCTCATCTGGGATGCCACCGATGACATGGGGCGTAGCCTGCCCAGTGGCGTGTACCTGTGCCACGTGAAGATGGGGTCCTTGAGCCTGACCCGCAACATGATTCTGGCAAGGTAATCGGGACGCTCCTAACAAAGGCGGAGCCCTCGGCGTATAGGGGGCTCCGCTTTTTCTTTAGGCCGGCACGAACAGCCGCGTCGGCAAAACTGAGCGACGTGTTGCCCCGGGCGGCTGGTACCGGGACTTGCGCACGTGGCACATTCGGCAAACCTCAGCCAAGACGCGTGGGCAGCAGCCTCTGCGCGCGGATATGCCTCTCCTGGGCCTGATTCTCGCTGGAAGGTGGCAGTCATGGCCAGTGTTTTCCGCAATGTGCGACCGGTCGGCAGAGGGAGTTGGCTGCGGACCGGGCGAGAGTTGCGGTGGGGGCCCGTACTTTTGTCTTGACAAAGACGATGCTATTCCTTATATTGCCAGCGTACGATCACCGTGGTCAGGGGTGCCTCCCTTGTAGTCAGGAGGCAGCACGGACAGGTGATCTCTGCCAATGATTGAGAGAGGTGGCGCACTGCCATCTCGAGCCATTAGCGAGAGGAGATCTGGTCATGAGAACGGTCCGAGCTCTCGTGGTAGCCTTCCTGCTTCTCGCTATCCTCCCCGGCGCCTGGAGTGGGACCACGGGCAAGATCGCCGGTCTGGTGCGCGACAGCCAGACAGGGGACCCCCTGCCTGGTGCGAACGTGGTCGTGCCAGGGACGATGATGGGGGCAGCAACCGACGCCGAAGGGCGCTACTTCATCCTCAATGTGCCACCGGGAACCTACCAGCTTCGTGCCACCATGATGGGCTATACCACCTCGGTGGTGGAGAATGTGCGCGTCAAGACCGACCTCACCACTGAGGTGAACTTCCAGCTATCGCCGACGGTGTTGGACCTGGGGCAGACCGTGACGGTGGTGGCCGAGCGGCCGCTGATCCAGCGAGACGCCACGGCCAGCGCCGCAGTCGTCACCTCCGACGAAATCGCCGCGGCGCCCATCGAGACCTTCCAGCAGATGGTGGAGACCAAGGCGGGCGTGTCGGTCGGCCGCGACGGCGCCATCCACATCCGTGGCGGGCGTGCCGATGAGATCGCCTATCTTGTTGACGGAGTGGCCAACGTCAATCCCTTTAGCAACACCCTCGGTCTGCAGGTGGCCACCAACGCCATCGAGGAGCTGTCCATCATCAGCGGCTCTTTCAACGCCGAGTACGGACAGGCGCTCTCTGGCGTCATCAACATCCAGACCAAGGAAGGGCGGCAGTCGTACACCGGGGCTCTCTCCCTGCAGACAGGGGATATTCTCACCGACTATGCCATCGAGTACAACAAGCAGATTGGCGACCACTATGCCTTCCGCCCCCTGAACACCAAGGAGCTGGAGCTCAGCGTCGGCGGTCCTGTTCCCGGTCTGGGCAAGAAGTTGGCGCTCTTCCTGTCCGGCCGCTATCTTGACGACAGTGGCTACCTCTACGGCATACGGCTGCACAGTCCCACGGACTTTGCCGATTCGACTCGCACCGGTGACGGGAAGATCGTGGCCATGAATCCGGCGCTGCGCAGGAACATGCAGGCGAAGCTCTCTTTCTTCCTCTCCCCCGGGATGAAACTGGAATACACCGGCCTCTACCAGAATGACCGCTGGCGCAACTACGACCATGCTCGCAAGTTTATCGTCGAGGGACAGTTGCAGCACTTTGAGCGCGGCGAACGGCACAGCCTCAAGCTCACCCACCAGCTCTCCAGCAGGGCCTTCTATACCGTGGTCGGATCTTACTACTGGGATCAGTACCGCTACTACGCCTATGAGGACCCCAGGGACCCCCGCTATGTGTGGAGCGGCTACTACAAAGAGGACTCCAACTATGAGTTCTACACCGGCGGTACGGTGAATAGCCGCTTGGTGCAGAATGCCATCACCTGGTCGGGCAAGTTCGATATCACGGCGCAGGTGGGCAGCGCCCACGAGATGAAGGCGGGTGTGGAAGTGAAACGCCACGACCTGTACCGGCACGACTACGACGTGCTGGTGGACCAGCGGGCGGAGCCGTTTGTCGACGAAAATGGCGACGGTGCCTATTCCCCTGGCGAGCCCTTCACCGACATCAATCTGGATGGGGCGTGGACAGATGCCGGGGATGACAACGGCAACGGCATCCGAGGCGACATTATCGATGCAGCCGGCCGATTCAACAACAAGTACCACCATTTTCCGGTGGAGCTTGCCGCCTACGTGCAGGACAAAATCGAACTGGCCGACGTGGTGGTCAACATCGGGCTGCGCTTCGACTACTTCGACCCTGCCGCCGACTACCTGACTGGCTGGGTGGTCCAGGGGCAGCCCATCTTGAAGCCGGCCGCGGTGAAGACGCAACTGAGCCCCCGTTTCTCCTTGGCCCATCCGATTACCGACAAGGGGAAGCTCTTCTTCTCTTATGGCCACTTCTTCCAGATCCCGCCCTATTCGCGTCTCTACCACAACCCGGACTTTGAGGTCAAGCCTGGGGTCATCGAAACGGACATTGGCAACGCAGACCTGAAGCCCCAGAAGACCATCAGCTACGAGCTGGGCTTCGAGCAGCAGCTCGCGGAAGATGTGGCGGTGTACGTCAAAGCCTATTTCCGCGACATTCGCAACCTTTTGGGGCAGCGCATCTACCGCTTTGCCAGCGGCGACGCCTATGCTTTCTACATCAATCGCGACTTTGGTCATGTAAAGGGCGTCACCCTCACGCTGGACAAGCGCTTCTCCAATTTCTTCTCGGCCTCGGTGGACTACACCTACCAGGTAGCCGAGGGCAACGAGTCCGATCCGACGCGTACCCGCCGCGACTACCGGCTGTCCATCGAGCCGCTGAAACAGGTCGTATACCTGGATTGGGACCAGCCCCACACCTTCCGCATCAACGCCAACGTGGCGCGGCCACGGAATTGGGGCGTGAACGTCATCGGGCGATTTGAGAGTGGCTACCCGTACACGCCGATGGGGGCGAACGAGATCGTGCGCGTCGCCACCGAGAATAGTGGCCGCAAGATCCCCATCGTCAAGTTCGATCTCCATGCCTACAAGACATTCCCCTGGCGCATGGGTGCGGACAAGCTGTACCTGACCCTTTACTTGAAATGCTACAACCTGCTGGACCGCAAGAATGAGAACATCGTGTGGGACAGCACCGGACGTACCGGTTATGGGTTAGCCCGCTATGGCGGCGTGATGACCGACGCGTGGGAGAACCGTCCGCACTGGTATTCCAAGCCGCGCGAGCTGTTCATGGGTCTCTCCCTGGAGTTTTGATCGAGGCCCGTGGCAAAGGCGGCCATTCTGAAACACGGCAAACCGTGGGAGCAATTATGAGCAAAGAATGGATGAAAGCGGCGGGGGTCATTGTCGTGCTGGTGATGCTTGTGGCGGGGGCTGCTGCCCAGCAGGGCGCTGTAGGGCAGCGGGGCAAGCCCATGAAATACTGGAGCAAGGAGGAGTTCCGCCGGTGGCAGGAGGAGCGGGCGCGGGCCGCCGCATTGGCAAAGCCCACCTCTCACCACGAGCGAATGTTCGGTTTGCATGATGGGAACAAGGTGCGCACCCTGTTCTACAACTACGGCTCGGTAGGCGCGCCCAACACCGAGCCTTCCGTGGAGTGGCCCATCTACAGCGGCCGTGGCTACGGCTACGAGTTCGGGTTGCTGGTGGGGGCCGAGGTGGTGGACGCCAAGGGGGCGACGGTGCAAATCTTTAGCGACGGCATGCTGGACGGCGGCGACGAGGACATCACCGGCGGCATCAATGCCTGGGGGTGGGAGCCGCTGCCCGGCTATGGCGTTTCCCCGGAGGTGTACGCCACCTGGCCCAAGGCCCAGCGCGACAAGGGCGGTATTGCCATGAGCAACCGGCCCGAAACCTGGGGCGAGCTCTTTCCGCGCGACGCCAATGGCAAACTCCTGTGGCCCGGTCAATACGGCAACAACATCATCATTGCCGACTTGGAGAGCTACTATGTGATGGATGACCGGTGGAACGCCGAGTTTGAGTACTATCCGTTTGTCAACGACCCGAGCCGCCGCGGGCTCGGCATTCAGGTCACTGCGCGAGGCTATCAGTACGCCGCCTCGGTAGCGGAAGACATCATCTTCTTCCAGTTTGAAATCACCAACGTCAGCGACAAGACGCTGGACAAGGTGGTGGTGGGGATGATTGGCGACCCGCACATCGGCGGGGCAGGCGACTTTTCCGATGACTGGGCCGGCTTTATCGACACGCAGGGCAAGGACAGCTTCACCGGCGAGACGCACCGCGTGCGCAACATGGTCTACTCATGGGACAACCCGGGATCGAGCAACGACTTTGGTATTCCCTGGTCGGAGCTGGGCATGCTCGGGTTCAAGTTCTTAGAGAGTCCCGGAGTGGCAAATGACGGCATCGACAACGACGGTGACGGCCTGGTGGATGAGTCGCAGCGCAACGGCATTGACGACGACGGGGACTGGCAGGCTACCGATGAGCTCGCCAAAGCGGACACACCGGAGCAGAACTGGTGGAACGGCATCGACGATGACGGCGATGGCCGCATCGATGACCTTGGCGACTTGGACGGCAGGTCCGACGACGTGGGCTCCGATGGCTTGGGGTGGTGGCACCCGGCTTACCCTGGGCCCGACCCTGATGGCACCGAGGGCAACGGCCGGCCCGACCCCGGCGAACCCGATTTTGAGCATCTGGATCCTGACGAGAGTGACCAACTGGGCTTGACCAGCTTCGCCGCCCCGGTCTATGCTACCGAGGTGGCGGCGATGGACGACAAGATGTGGCAGCGCATGACCCCAGGCACCTTCAACCCCACCGGCATCCAGCAGAATCAGGACAACATCTTCATTTTCGGCTCTGGCTACTTCTCCCTCAAGCCGGGCGAGACGGAGCGCATGTCCATTGCCATCCTCTTGGGGCAGAACAAAGAAGACCTGCTGGCCAACGCGGCTGTGGCCGATTGGATCTACAAGCTCAATTTCCAGTTCACCAAGCCGCCCGATCCACCGAATGTTTGGGTGGTTCCCGGCGACCGGCGCGTGACCATCTACTGGGACGATGCGGCGGAAAAGTCGGTTGACCCGGTGTTCGGCGCTGACTTTGAAGGCTACAAGATTTACCGGAGCAACGACAAGATCAAATGGGGAGATCCCATTACCAACAACCGCGGGGTGCAGGTGGCCTACGTACCGCTGGCGCAATTTGATGCCATCAATGACATAGAAGGCACGCATCCGGTAGAGTTCGAGAGCGGATTGCACTTCTATTTGGGCAAGAACACAGGCCTGGTGCACTCTTACACAGATACTGGCCTTGTCAATGGGCTGACCTACTACTACGCGGTGACCGCCTATGACCGGGGCAGCGTGGAGGGGAACGTGCCGCCTCTGGAGTGCCCGCGCATCGTCGACGGCCCGAACGTCAAGGCAGCAGTACCTTCTGCCCCTGCCGCTGGCCTGGTGGACGCCACTTGCGCCACGACGCACGCGGCAGGCTACAGTACCGGCACCTTGAACGTGCGCGTGCTTGACCGCACGCTCCTAGACACGACGACCTACGTAATCGGGTTTACCACGGCTACTAATCAGCCCACCAGGGTGAGCGTGACCACAGCGGCAGGACGGCAGGTGGTGGGGCCCCTCAAGGTGGGCGACATCGAAACGCTCTGGAATGGCACCTTCCGCTTTGGGCCGTATGAGGCACAGATCAAAGACGTAGGCTCTATCGCGGTGGACTCGGCGAAGTGGACCGCAGGCCCGGCGGTCTTTGCGCTACGAGCTTTGGCATTCGCCGGCGGCAAGAAGCTGCCCAGAGACATCGAGATACGCTTCTTCGACCAGATTCGGGATACCTCGATGTTCGTCAATCCGCAGCCGGTGACCTTTGAGGTGTGGAACGCCAGCGAGGGGAAGAAGCTGGATATGGTGTTCTACGATACCGACAACAGCCACAGTCCCACGGTGGGCGACAGGGTGGTCGCCTTGGTGGGAGAGGGCACCACGCTCAAGGGCACGTGGGAAGTGACCTTCCTGCCGCCGACTGAGCCGACGGAATATGACACCCCCAGGCCCAACTCGGTGATTCGCGTCTTCATTGCCAAGCCCTTTGAGAGCATCGATCGCTACGTGGTCCAGGGGCAGCCGGCCCGTATCGAGGTCCCCAAGGAGGGGGACGCCAAGAAGCGGTTGCTGGACATGATTGCGGTGGTGCCTAATCCGTACGTGTCCGCCTCCGGTTTGGAGACGCCGCCGCCTGAGGTCTTTTCGGTGGGGCGCGGCGAGCGGCGCGTGGACTTTATCCACCTGCCGCAAGATTGCACCATTCGCATCTACACCATCGTTGGCGAGCACGTGGCGACCATCGAGCATCACAGCACGGTGTTCGATGGCTCCCAGAGCTGGAACCTGCTGTCCAAGGATGGCTTGGAGATTGCTTCCGGTGTCTACATCTATCACGTGGACGCCCCTGGATTCGGACAGAAGATTGGCCGCCTGGCCGTGATCAAGTAACTGGGCGGGCAATTGAGCGAACACCGGTCCTTGCCATGTGGAGGGCTGAGATGAAGAAGGCGGGTTATGCAGTGCTGATCGCCATGTTCGTGGGTGCCTGGTACGGGGTGGCCACTGCCCAGGTGACCAAATCCGGCACCACGTGCGCCCAGTTTCTCAAAATAGGCGTGGGTGCCCGGGCCACGGCCATGGGCGAGGCCTTTGTGGCTACGGCTAACGACGTCAACGCCATCTATTGGAACCCCGCCGGCCTCACGCAGCTGGCGGGCAACCAGGCCACCTTCATGCACGTGGAGTGGCTTGCCGACATCAGCTACGATTTTGCCGCCCTGGCGGTTCCCTTGGGCAACGCCGGCACCGTGGGGATGTTCGTGACCTCCCTTGCCGTACCGGACGACAAGGTGCGCACCGTCTTCGAGCCGGAAGGCACCGGGGAACTCTTTGGTGCCAACGACCTGGCGCTGGGTCTCTCTTATGCCCGCTCCCTCACTGACCGTTTCTCCCTCGGCTTCAACGGCAAGTTCATCCGACAGAACATCTGGAGCATGTCCTCCAGCGCCCTGGCTTTGGACATCGGCACCTTTTTCCGCAGCAAGTACCGGGATCTCAAGATTGGGGTGTGCATGTCCAATTTCGGCACCAAATCGCGCATGGAAGGGCGAGCTAATTTGCTCTACGTGGACCCGGATCGCACCATCGAAGGGAATAACGACCAGATCAGGGCGGCGCTGGAGGTCAACCGCTGGGACCTGCCGCTGAGCCTGAAGATCGGCATCAGCTTCGATGTTCTTCGCACCGGCTTCAATCGACTTACCATCGCCGCAGACGCAGTGCACCCTAGCGACAACTACGAGTACCTGAATGCTGGCTTCGAATACGCAGTGAGGGACTTGGTGTTCCTGCGCGGCGGCTATCGGGGTATGGGGATGGATGAGCTGGAAGGGGGGCTCACCGTGGGCGGCGGCGTGCGCTGGTCCTTGGGCGGGGCTGCCAGCCTTGCCCTGGACTACTCGTATGCCGATTTTGGTCGCCTGACCGGTGTGCACCGCTACTCCCTTGTGGTCGGTTTTTGAGCTGAGAAATGGCCGTGCGCTCTTGCTCATGAGAGCGCTTCTCAGTTGGTGAACGAGGAGGAAGAGGAAAGCGATGAAGAGGCTACTCTTGGTGCTCGCTGTGTGCGCCATCGCGGTGGGCACGGCGCTGGGCGGCACGACCGGCAAAATCGCCGGACGCGTGACGGACGCCCAGACGAACGAACCACTTCCGAGCGTGAACGTGCTGTTGGAAGGGACCAACATGGGCGCGGCCACCGACGCCCAGGGGCGGTATGTGATCCTCAACGTGCCGCCAGGCACGTACGTGCTGCGCATGACGATGATCGGCTACAAGAGCGTGCGCACGGTGGATGTCCGGGTCAGCGTCGACCACACTACCGAGGTCAACGCCCAGCTTGAGGCCGCCGTGCTGCTGGGCGAAACGGTGACCGTCACCGCGGAGCGCCCCCTCATTCAGGTCGACGCCACCTCCAGCAGGGCAGTGGTGGCGGCCGAGCAGATCCAGCAGATGCCGGTGGACAACTTTTTCCAGGTGCTGGAGCTGCAGGCCGGTGTGGTGCGTGGCACCGGGGGGGAGATCCACGTGCGAGGCGGTCGCGCCGGAGAGATCGCATATCTGGTAGACGGTATCTCGGTGACCGACGGCTTTAACGCGAGCATGGCCGTCTCGGTGGAGAACAACGCCATCCAGGAGCTGGAGCTGGTAAGCGGCACGTTCAATGCAGAGTACGGCCAGGCCATGTCCGGTGTGGTGAACATCGTCACTAAGGAGGGCGCCGCCCACTACAGCGGCGAGGCTGCGGTTTATGTGGGGGACTATGTGAGCCGCGACACCTCCCTTTTCTACAACATCGACGACGTCAATCCGCTGGCCACCGTCGATGCGCGAGCGAGCCTCAGCGGCCCCATTCCGGGCCTGAAGGGCAAGGCCACTTTCTTCCTCAGTGGCCGCTATTACGACAGCGATGGCTATCTGTACGGCATTCGCCGCTACATGCCTGCCGACTCCAATGACTTTAGCAATCCTGACCCGAGCAAGTGGCACATCGAGCAGACGGGCGATAACAAGCCCGTGCCGATGAATCCCTACGAGAAGCTTTCCGGGCAGATCAAGCTGGCCTACACCCTCCGGCCGTCGATGAAGTTGACCTACAACCTCATCGCCGACGACATTACTTACCAGACGTACAGCCATGCCTACAAGCTGAATCCCGATGGCAGGCCGATGAACTACACCTGGAGCTACAGCCAGATCCTGACCTGGACGCACACGGTATCGCCCAAGACTTTCTACAGCCTGAAGTACTCGAACTTTTTCAACGACTACAAGAGCTACGTGTACAAGAACCCCTTGCAGAAGTACCAGGACCCTGAGCACCCTGGCTATGTGCATCCGAACCGGTTCCGGGCGTCCAGCGGGTACATGTTCTACTCCGGCGGCACGAACATGAACCACTACTACCGCAACACTACCACGCACGTGTACAAAGGCGAAATCGTCAGCCAGGTGCACCGGGCGCACCAGCTGAAGGGTGGTTTCGAGTACCGCTGGAACAAGATTTTCCTGGACACCTTTACCATCCTCCTGGACCAAAGCACGGACTATGTGCCGCAGATACCGGACATCACCTCTCCGGCGCATGACCGCTACCAGAACTATCCCAAGGAGTTTTCGGCTTACCTGCAAGACAAGATCGAACTCAAAGAGATGATTGTCAACGTTGGGGTGCGTTTTGAGCTCTTTGAGCCGGATGGGCGCGTGCTGACTGACCCGCAGGACCCCAACCTGTGGCTGCCCAACAAGTACGCCCTGTTGGATGCGGTCACCGAATCGGGGACCCTCCGCGTGAAAGTGCCGGTGCGCATCGATCCGACCACCCGCGCGGTCACCTACATCAACCCGAACACGGGCGAGCCACTGGAGCCCACCGCGCGTGACATTCGTCTGGTGGACGAGGTTACCAAGAACCCGCGCCTCATCTCCGGGCCGGTGACCTTTGTGGATCCGGCCACAGGGGCTCCCATTCGGAAGGGGAACCTCGCCTGGTTCAAGAAGGCCAGCAAGAAGTACCAGATCAGCCCGCGCGTCGGCATTGCTTATCCCATTACCGATCGCGGTGTTATCCACTTCTCCTATGGGCACTTTTTGCAGATTCCTGCCTATTCGTACCTCTACACCAACCCAGAGTTCGAGGTTACCAGCGGGTTCAGCACCTACATTGGCAATGCCAACTTGGAGCCGCAGCGTACCACCAGCTACGAGATGGGCCTGCAGCAGCAGCTCTCTGACGATATCGCCATCAGCGTGACCGGCTTCTACAAGGACGTGCGCAACTTGCTCGGCACCAAGATCATCGAGACCTACAGCAGCGGCGACATGTACGGACTGTACATCAACCGCGACTATGGCAACGTACGTGGCATTACCTTTTCGCTGACCAAGCGGCCGAGCAACTATGTGGCCGCGACCTTGGACTACACCTATTCCGTGGCGGAGGGGAATGCTTCTGACCCCGAGGCGGCCTTCCTTGACGCTGCCAGCAACCGCGAGCCGGAAAAGCAGATGGTCTACCTCGATTGGGACCAGCCGCACACGCTCAACGCGAGCGTGACCGTTGGCGATGGCAGGCGCTGGGCGGTCAGCCTCATCGGCCAGTATGGCAGTGGCTTGCCGTACACGCCCATGTTCCGCGGTATTCGCACGGCCATCGAGAATAGCGAGCGGAAGCCGGCCCAGTACAACGTGGACCTGCGGGCCAACTATGACTTTTATCTGCGCGGTCTGCGCTTCTCGGTGTTCTGCAATGTCTACAATCTGCTCGATCGGCGCAATGAGGACTATGTCTACAGCGACACTGGCCGCGCCACCTATACCCTTATTCCCACCTACACCGGCGAGGTGCATGGGCCGAATACGCTGGAAGAGTACCTGGTACGTCCCGATTTCTATTCGGCGCCGCGCGAAGTGAAGGTTGGCGTTGGCATCGGCTTCTGAGCGGGGAGCATAGCCATGATCACCAGGTCAACTGTGAGGAGGTCGAAAAACGTGCGAGCCATCACGCCTGTTGTAGCCGTTTTTCTCCTGGGGGGCATGCTGCCGTTGAGCACCGATGCGGCAATCGCCGCCTCTGGGGGGCCGCTGCAGTCGGCTCCTCAGCGGTTGCCGAAGCCGTTGGGCCATGAGGACCGCAAGAGCGGCATCCACGACGGCAACAAAATCATGACTATTTTCTACAATTACGGCTCCATTGGCAACTGGTATGGCGGCTATCGCTACCTGTCCGGGGTGTATCCAAAGGGCTCCGGGCACTCGTACATTGCCGAATTCACCCCGATCATTGGTGCCGAGGTGGTCGATGCGGAGGGCAACATCCGCCACATCTTCAGCGATGGGTATGCCGATGCCAGTCGCAACGATAGGTCGCCTCTTGGTTACCAATGGGGATTTGAGCCGCTGCCCGGCTATGCCGATCCGAACCAGAGCAACGTGGCGATGAGTGATGCCTTGGACAACGACGGCGATGGCAAACCAGACAGCTGGCCCTGGGTGTGGCCGGATCGGCCGGAGTGGGTGAACCCTGTGACCCGCGTGCCTCTGTGGAACGGCCAATATGGTGCCTATGCCCGCGCCGACCAGGAGTCGTATTTCGTGATGAACGACTATGTGAACGACGAGTTCAAGTTCTATCCTGACCCCTTCGACTCCACCAAGCGCGGTTTGGCCATCGAGGTCCAGGTGCGCGGTTACCAGTGGGCCCACCCTGCGGCAGAGGACATTCTCATTTGGACCTACTGGGTGAAAAACACCGGATTGACCGAGTACCGGAAGATGGTCTTTGGCATGTACGGCGACGCGGACGTGGGCGACGATGGTGACCAGCGCGATGATGATAGCTGGTTCGATCGCCAGGACGATATCGTCTACCAGTATGACCACGACAACGTGGGCGCCTGGGGCGGGCCGGTGGCCTATTTCGGCTTCAAGTACTTAGAGTCGCCCGGCGACCCCTTTGACGGGATCGACAACGACGGCGACGGGATGGTGGACGAAAGCCAGGACGACGGCATCGACAACGACGGCGATTGGGACCCGGAGACCGACGATATTGGCAGCGATGGCGTGGGACCGTTGATGCCGGAGTACATGGGACCCGATGCCGATGGCACGGAAGGCAATGGCAAGCCTGACCCTGGAGAGCCAAACTTTGAGTACACGGACAAGGACGAGACTGACCAGATCGGCTTGACCAGCTTCGATGCCAAGGACTGGCGCAAGGGCCTCAACCTGGCCAACGACGAGGAGATGTGGCAGCTCACCACTCCTGGCCACTTCATCGATAACCCGGAGCAGACCACCGACATCACCTTCCTCTACGGCTCCGGCTACTTCCCCCTCAAGCCGGGTCGCATGCGCAAGTTCGCCATTGCCATGCTCTTCGGCGAGGATCAGGAAGACATTTTCCGCAATGCGCGCATCATGCAGATTATTTACGACCGCGATTACAACTTCACAAAGCCGCCGCTCAAACCAAAGGTGACGGCAGTGCCTGGCGACCGCAAGGTGACACTCTACTGGGACAGGTCTGCAGAGAAGTCCTGGGACCCGATCTACGGCTTTGACTTCGAGGGCTACCGCATCTATCGCAGCACCGACCCGGGCTTCTTGGAGTCCTACACAATCACCGACGCTTACGGCAACCCGACCTTCAACAAGCCGGTGGCCATCTTCGACCTCAAGGATGGGCTGAAAGGGCCACACCCTGTGGCCTTCAACGGCGTGCAGATGAACATGGGCAATGACAGTGGGCTCTTGCACTTCTGGACGGACACGAACGTGGAGAACGGCCAGACCTACTACTATGCCGTTTGCTCGTTCGACAAGGGCTACTATTCGGACTTTTACGAGCGCGGCATAAGCCCCATTCCCCATCTGCCGGATATGGCTCCGGCCGAGTGCTCCAAGCGCATCCGCACCGACGCAGCCGGGAGAGTGCTGAGCACCGACCTCAACACCGTGGTGGTGAGGCCGAATGCCCCGGCGGCCGGCTACAAGGAGGCGCCGCGGCTCTCCACCACTGCCGGCTCGCTGCAGCACGTCAACGGTTTTGCCACAGGTACTATCGAGATCGTGCCGGTGGACCCCATGCGCGTTCCGGACGGGCGACGCTACGCGGTGAGCTTCAAGGACGACTATCCCAAGGGTTCCGACACAACTAAGACCTTCTCCGTGATGGACCTGACGCGACGCAGCGCCCGCTTCGTGGCAGACACCGGCTGGGTGGCCTTGGCCGCAGCACCCCTGGTGGCCGACTCCTTTGTGGTCACGGCAGCAGGCGGCGGCCGCCTCTTGGTGCCCGGCGTGGACTACCTGCTGGACGCCAGGAATGGAATGATCGCCATGATCACCGGCGGCGGGATGGCCAAGGGGCAGGAGTACGAGTACTCCTACCTCTACTACCCGGTGTTCAGGAGTCCCTACGTGCAGGGGCAGCTGGACAATCCCATCTTTGACGGGCTGCGAATGGTGGTGCAAGACCAAGCGCTGGCCATTGACCATGAGAATAGCGGCTGGATCAAAGGAGACTGCAACTATACCCACACCATTCGCCTTTACACCGGCGGGAAGCTGTATGAGGGCGACTTTGAATTCCGGTTCGAGGGCCGCATCGGTGAGCGCGTACGCGATGGCCAAATCTTTCCTGGCACACATGCGCCGTTTGTCATTTGGAACGTCTGCGAGCAGCGTGAGTGCCGCTTTGTGCTGATGGATAAGGACGGTAACAAGTATTGGAACCCAGGCGAATCCGTCGTCCTGATGCCCGCGCCCACTGGCAGTGCCGTGACCTATGAGGTCATCCTCAGCAAACCGGACTCGATGCTCGTGGACTCGACGCTGTTGCGGGTTGACGTGCGGTACATTCACACCACCATCGGGGGTATCGATACGGTGATTGCCCTCAGGGATAGCGTCTGGGCTTACGACACGACCTTTGTGCAAATTAACCACCCGGAGCCCGGCGATGTGTGGCTCTTGCATACCACCAAGCCCTTCCGCTCGCGGGACACCTACCAGTTCACCGCCGAGGGGAGCAAGCTGCAACTTCCTAAGGCGAAGGCAAAGGTCGACAGTCTTCTTAGCCGCATCGCGGTGGTGCCGAACCCATACGTGGTGACTGCCTCGTGGGAGCCGCAGCATTTCTACCAGTCAGGGCGAGGCGAGCGAAAGATCGACTTCATCCATCTTCCTCCCAAGTGTACCATAAAGATCTTCACCACGCGGGGTCACCTGGTGAAAGAGATCCATCACGACACCACCGTCGACAATGGCGCCGAGTCGTGGAACATGCTCTCCAAAGACGGCATGGAAATCGCCTATGGGATCTACGTCTACCACATCGAGGCACCTGGCTTGGGGAGCACCATTGGCAAGTTCGCGGTTATCAAGTAAGTAGGGAGACTATGCAGCTATGCGACGGGTAAACGTTCTTTGGGTAGTGCTCGCGCTGGCAGCGTGCGGCACTGCTGAAGGCCAGTTTGTGGAAAACGTTTCCAAAGTCGGCACGACCAGTGCCTGCTTCTTGGACATAGAGGTGGGAGCGCGAGCGCTGGCCATGGGCGGGGCGTTTGTGGCCACGGCCAACGATGCCAGTGCCCTCTACTGGAACCCCGCGGGCCTGGCGCGCCTGTCGCGCAACGAGGTGCACTTAGGCCACACGGAATGGCTGGCAGACATGAACTATGACTTTGCCGGCATTGCCTTGCCCTTGGGCGCCTTCGGCACTCTGGGCGCGAGCTTCTGCGCCTTAGGCATGGACGAGATGGAAGTACGAACCGTGTTCTACCCTGAAGGCACTGGCGAGCGCTTTGGCGCGAGTGACGCGGCATTGGGGGTGTCCTACGCACGAGCGCTCACCGACCGCTTTTCCATCGGCTTTACCGGCAAATACATCCAGCAAAAGATATGGCACATGAGCGCCTCCAGCTTTGCCATCGACGTGGGCACGCTGTTCGTCACGCAGCTGAAAGGGATGCGCATCGGTGCCAGCATCTCCAACTTTGGCGGCAAAATGCGCCTGGAAGGGAAGGACACGCAGGTGAACCACGACATCGATCCGTCCAAATATGGCAACAACGACAAGATCATCGCCCATTTGGCTACCGACAAGTGGTCGTTGCCGCTGATCTTCCGGGCGGGGGTGGCCATGGAGCTCCTCAACACCGCCCACAATCGCCTGACCGTGGCCATCGATGCGGTTCACCCCAACAACAACACCGAGTACTTGAATGTGGGCACCGAGTATGCGTTCAATGAGAACGTCTTCTTGCGGGCCGGTTACAAGTCCCTCTTCCTGCGGGATGGCGAGGAAGGGCTGTCCCTGGGGGGTGGTCTTGCTTATGAGCTGCTGGGGCGCGTGCGCCTGAAGTTGGACTATGCCTATTTGGACTTTGGTGTTCTGGACAACGTGCAGCGGTTCAGCATAGGCCTGGAATTTTAGCTTGTCTGTGTCGAGCTCCCCGTTAGGGGGGTAAGTAGCCCGGCAGCAACTGTGCCTTGAGCATTAGTCGACGGCGAGCCGGTTGTGCGCAGAAAACAAAAGCCCTGCCTGTACAGGCAGGGCTTGCCTTTTCGTAGCTTGCAATAATCAGGGTTCGGGCGGCGGCTCGGTCTTCTTCGTCTCAGGCAGCTCCTCGCGGAGTTTCTGAAGCTCCTCCCGCCGCTTGGCTTGATCTTCCAGGATCTTCCGCAAACGCTCCAGTTCCCGTTCTGCCTTGCGTCGCTCCTCTTTGATGCGCTCCAGCTCTTGCTCGGCGGTCTCTGTCTGCCGTCGCTCGCGAATGATCTGCTCAAAGAGCTCGCGGCGGGTGTCTGCCTTCTGCAACAGGAGGTCCCGCTCGGTCATGCGGTACACCGAGGTGGGCAGCAACACCAACTTCACGCCCACGTTGACGCGCCAGGTGGGATAGTTGGGGATCTTCTCATCCCTGAACGGGCCGATGGGGGCGTAACCGACCCCGTAGGTGGTCTCGTCTCTATCGGCGGTGAGGCGATAGTCGAGGGCGAACAGGAACGACACCCAGCGCGCCGGCTTGTAAGCGACGGACGGGCAGATGTAAAGGTAATTCTCTCGCGCATAGGCGCTGGCTGGCGGCTTCTGGATGAAGGAGTTGCCGTAGAACTCGAGACCATAGTCGAACTCTCTGGTCGGAAGCTTGAGCCCCAGGCCGTACAAGAATTCCTGCGTCGGGCTTTTCACCTTGAGGTTGCCGATTCTCTTCGGCCACTCGGTCAACTCCTCGCCAACGTCATTGTAGTTAAGGTAGCCCAGATTGAGGTGCAAGCTGACGTCGTCCTCTGGGTAAAGCGGGTCCAACGCATAGCTCATCATGCCGGTGAAGCCCCAAGTGAATTTCCCCGCCGAATAGGGCTCGAAGGCGAGGTTGTGGTACTTTGCCGTTGGAAAACGGCCATTTGCGGCCAGGCCAAAGGAGAGCGCGCTGGTCTTGGAGCCCAATCCACCAAGTTTGACTGTGGCAAAGAGGTCGTCGAGCAGGTTGTAGCCAGGGCTGACCTTATGGTTGTCCTGATAGACGACCTGAGTGATGCCCAGCTCAAAGCGGCGGTTCAATCCATAGGAGAGATTCACCAGACCGACGGCGTCCCAGTAGGCCACCGAGGTCAGTTGGTCAACCTCACCCACCTTGCCGAAAAAGTCAGAGTGGGCGTAGAGCGTCAAGTGGCGCGGTTCCATAGACCAGGCGGGCCGCACGTGCAGCAGGCCTCTGCCCCCGTTCAACCAGCCGTGCGCCCAGCTCGTCGAGGTAGCGGCCACCATTGCCACCGTCAGAACCAGCAACATGAGCTTTTTCATGATCTGGCCTCCGAAGTGTGCGTCTATAGACCATGTGGTGAAGTTAATATACACCTTTTTCGCTAATTGTCAAGCAGAATTCTTGCAGCAGACGACATTTTGCCGCTCATGGCCCGGCGGTGAAGCGGCTCCAGGCCGACTCGGACCCCGAATTGCGCTCCACGCCCACCACATCCACCCGCCAGCGATACTGCCGCCCGGAAACCAGCGCAGAAGCTGCCGCCGTGCCGTCCCAGTTGTAGGGCACTACCTCCTCTTGGCCTGTATAGCTGGACTGCACCAGGCTAAACCACACCTTGCTGCCGTCGCTTAGATCGAAGAGCTTGAGCACGTATTGCCCAGGATAGTCCTGCACGTGCCACCGGAAGACCGGGGTGAGCGAGGCAGTGCAGTGGAGATTGAAGGCCTTGGGCACGAGCTGGTAGTCGACCGTGTCGGAAGGCGCACTTTCGCGACCGAAGTGGTCAACTGCCGTCATGAGGTAGAAGTAGCGCGTGCCGACCTCGATCCCGGCCGCGTCCACATGGGTGCTGTCCTGCGCCTTGAACGATTTGAGCAAAAGGAAGGCGCCGGAGCGTCCGGTGCGACGATACAGGCGGAAGCCGGCGAGGTCCTCGCCATCCGGCGCGAGCCAGTCCAGCTGGATGGCGTCCGCTTCGGGTACGGCGTCGATGCCTTTCTCAACGACGGCCAAGTCGTCTGGCGGTTTCAAAAGGATCGGCGCCGGCGGCCCATGTTCCTCTGGGATATCCTTGCTGCAGAGAAGGAAGAGGCTGGCGATGGCCAGAATAGCAGTCCTGGTCTTCATCGTTGCCCCCTTCTGCCGATGACCAGCGAGCCACTGACGCGATGCACATTGCCAAGGTCGCCGCTGACGAAACCATAGTCGACGGTGAGCCGCCAGAAGTCAAATCCGGCTCCGGCGGTGAGCTTGCCGTTGTCTATGCCCAGGCGCAGGGCGAGCCACGGCAGCCGATACTCGAGGCCCCAATGGTGGCTGGCTGCGGGGCGCTCCTTCTTGCTCCAGCACACCAGCAGGGTGCTCTTCCGCCATGGCATTGGCTGGGAGTAGGCTAAACCCAGGCGCAGGTCCTGAGCAATGCGGTCCTGATGGCGGGTGTTCCAGGTCATCGCCGTGCCTGCGACGTCGACCAGGGCGAGTCCGCTGGAAAAGGTGCCCACCCACGGGGTGTCGAACAGGGCGCCCACATCGAGACGTATCATGCTGCCCAGGTCGACGCCGAAGCCGGTGGCGCGAAAGCCATAGAGCCGCTGGCGCACCATTCTGAACGAGATGCCGATTGGTATCTCCAGGGAGAGGTCTGTGTACAGCCACCCTAAGCTCGTTGTCAGGGTGTTCATTTTCGCAAAGGAGAGCACAAAGGCCTCTTCGCGGTCGCTGAAATAGCCTAGGGGTTGCCCGTCTGGGCGCAGGGTAGGGTCGAGAAGCCGTTGGCCAAAGCTCTCCCCACGCAATTCGGGGAAGATGGGGATATCGTCCACCGCCAGGCGGACGTAGTTGGCCGCTATCGTGGCACCGCCGTGCAGCGGCACAGAGACCCCCAGATGGTTGTAGGTCGCCAGAGGGTTGACGATGCTGCCGAAGGCAGAGGCGTACATGAAAGCCAGTTGTGGGGCCGATACTCCCGTCAGGCCAGAAGGATTCCAATAGAAGGCGGAGCCATCATCGGCCGGGGCCACAAAGGCCCCGCCCATGGCCAAAGCGCGCGCGCCAACGCCAAAGTCCAGGAAGGCCGCCCCGTACTTGCCGGACTGAGCCTCCAGCCCCTTGGGCAGCAAGCAGAGCCCGAGAAGAGCGCAGAGTGCGGTTTTCAGGACTGCCCTGCTCATCACTCAGCGCACCCGCGCAATGGTGCCGGTCTGTTCCAACACTTCCTCGCCATCCACGCACCGCAGCTTGTAGAAGTACACTCCATTAGCCACCTGCTCGCCGTGCTCATCGGTGCCATCCCACGGGATCTCATGGTAGCCGGGTGCCAGGGGATTCTGGGCTTCGCTTGCGTCTGCCACGGTGAAGCGGCGCAGGAGGTGCCCAGAGGTTGTGTAGATCGACAGCGACAGGTCGTTTGCCCACCGGGTGAGTTCGTAGACAAAGACCGTTCGACGGGCGAAGGGGTTGGGATACGTGCCGAGCACCCGCAGGCGGAACGCGGCAGCAACGGTGAGCACTATGTCCACAGGGCCGGCGATGTTGCCACTGCAGTCACAGACCTGCACCTGGCAAGTGTGGGTCCCCGGCCCAAGCTGCGGGCGGAAGGAGATGGGTACATAGTTGCCGTTGGGGACGGAATCCGGTAGTAGCAGACTACTGCTTGCCAGCGGCTGTCCATCGAGCACAATGCGCAGGCTGTGGGAACTCAGCGCCACGCCGTTGGCGTCCTGCACGAGGAACGTGATGAGCGGCTGTTGCGCAGCATAAGCCCCGTGCACGTGAGCCTGGCCGTCCACGAGGGTCTCAATGGTGGGTGGGAGCACGTCGTTTGACTCCATCAGGGCAAGGCGCGCAGGGAGGCTCACCAGGGCCCAAAGCCAGTTGCCCTTCCGGGAGGGGGGCATACGCTCCCACTTGCGAGTCAGGCCCCGGTAGGCGAAAACAGCTGCCGAGGGAGAGAGCGAGTCGGCGGCAAAGCGAATCCCGGCTGCCGCCGGTATCGTCGCGCCGTCGGTCATGGTGAGGAGCTCATAAGCCACCGCCTTGCCCGCGATGCGCAGCGGGCGAAGGTCGGGCTGGTCGAACACCTGCAGGGAGTCGATGCGCCGTCCCTGCACCACCGTGGAGACGGATGAGCTGCCAGGCGCGACCACAAGGGCAAGGTCGGCGCCAAAGCAAAGGGTGTCGGTTGCGGTGCCCCAGACCGTGCTTCCCAACTGCGGGCTGATGGTAAAACGATCGGCCTGGAGAGTGAGGTCCACGGCGTTGTTCAGCTCGTTGGCCTCCTCGAAACGCTGGTCCGCGTCCACCAGCACTCGCACGTGCACCGCACCGTTGCCGAAAAAACCGGGGATGGCAGCCAGAGCCTTCTGCTGCGGAGCCACGTCCACAACGGTGCTGCCAATGTGGCGCCACTGGCCGCTCGGCGAGTCGAGCAGAAAGGCCTCCACAAGGACGCCTTTGCACTCTACGTCACCGGAATTCCAAATGGTTGCTTCCAGTTGTGTCGTACCGCTGCCGCCCAGGCGCGTCGCGCTTGGGTCGACAAAAAGCTCCGGCCCCCAGCACACGGTGTAAGAGTAGGGACAGCGCTGCTCGTTCTGCGCCTGGTCGCGGGCCACAACGCTGAGGCGCACCAGGGTACCACGCGCAAAGGGCGGGATTTGCCGTTGCGCGACGTACTCACTGCCGCCCGGCGCCAGGAGGATCATGCCGATGGTGTCGGCCCGGGGTGATTCCAGCAGACAGGTCACGGAGGCAAGTTCGCCCGAGGCGAAGACCCTGGCGCACACCAACACGCTGTCGGTGGCACGGGGCCTGTGCGGCGCAGTCCACACCGAGTCGATGTACACCTCCGCGACTGCAAAGGAGATGGCGCCATGCGCAGTCTGCCGCTGCGCCTCGTCGTAAAGAAAGGCCCGCACATGGCCTGCGCCGGTGAAGGCGCTGGGCACAACAAAGTTGCAGCCAAAGGTGCCGTTGCGGACGAAGCTCAGGCGGGTGTCCACGGTCTTCCGCCGCGCATCGACAAGATTCAGCACCGCCACGCCGGAACTTTGCCATGCACCCTGCACCCGCAAAGAGTCCCCTCCCCTTGCCACTCGGGTTGCAAGCTGCAAAGAGCAAGTCCGGCGGGGCAAGACGGTGCGTAGTGCTGGGTCACCGAGCAAGTTGTACTGGCTGACCATGGAGTAGTTCAAGTATCCGGGATATGCGCTCAGATACCGCACCTTGGCCTGGGCAACTACCTCGCCCAAGGTGGTGGCCTCATCGGCCTGCACCAGGGCGTCGATGAATTCCCGCACCAGGTAGTAGTCATTGTAGAGCCATCCGAGGCCAGCTGAACCGAAGAAGGCCACAGCGCCTGCGCCCGGCGCTACCAGAAGCTCCTCGCCTAAGGAGCGGCGCGTCGGCTCCTCAAATGCCCCGGTGAAGCAGGTCATGCTGGAGACGATGGGGTAGCGTCCGTTGCGGGGAAGGAGCGCGACGTCCTCCAGGCGAAACAGAGAGTTGTCGGACCACACGGCACCGCCGCCGTGGCCAAGAAAGTTCGCATAGGCCACGCCTTGGGCCAGGTGCTCGATGAGTTGGGCGGTGCCACCGGCGAAGGGATCATTTGCGGCGCTGGCGCCAGTGTACAGACGTTCCACCGCAAAAAACGGCGGGATGACTTCCGCCAACAGAGTTTCGCTCTGCTGGCGAAAGACGCTGCCGTTGCCGCCAATGAGGAGGAGGCGATTCCGCCAAGCATCCATTGGGCTGGTGCGCTCATAGCTGAGGATTTTGTCCACCAGCGCCGCGAGCTCCTGGCTGTGGCGAACGGGCAGTCGGCCGACAAACAGGTCCGGCACCTCGTCCCCGCCGTCCACCAGGGCGTACCAGTGGTCGCTGGCCGCCGCCCCCCACTTGATGGTCTGCCGAAGGAACACGGGCAACAGATTTCCCCCGCGGCGGGGCCTGTCCTTGTAGTCCCATGATCCGTCCCCCACAAGCAGCACATAGCTGAGCGCAGGTGGTTGCCAATAGTGCCAAGCGTAGCTGAGGAATTCCTTCAGGGCATACGGGGAGGGTATGCCGTAGTTGAATTCGTCGTACACGGCCTGCAAGGGCACGATCATTGTGCGCAACCCCTGGGACTGGCGATGCGCGATGAGCTGCTGCAACGCCGGGTCCAGGGCAAGGCTATCCGGGGCAATGGCGACATAGTCCGCACCATTGGCAACAGAGCGCAGCCAGGTGGGCTCGGCGGGCTCGAGCCGCAGAGGTGGCTTCTTCGCCCGGCCTGCTACGGCCACGTAGCGGGTGCCGGAGGAGAAAACCTGGTCCTGAAAGCGCACTTGGTACGACCAACCTTCCTGTTCGTCCTGCACGCGCTCCACCGCCGCGCCGATAATCTTGCTGACGCCGAGCTTGTAGATTTCCACATTCGGCACGGTGAAGCCGTCCACGCGGAATTCGTACACTCCTGGTGGAGCGTCCTTGGGGAGGGCGAACTCGATCATGTCCTCCTCGGCCCGGTAGCGCCGCGCGTAGGAGAGCTCGAACCAGTTCAGAGCGACCAGGTCAACAACCTCCGGTGCCAAGTTGTTGATGAGGGTGAGCACGTTATCCCCGTGCTGCAAGCGTTCGGGCGGCACCCCGGCACCAGGCGCGCTCCCCACGGCCATGCGCTCCTGACCGATCCACTGGGCCTCGGCGGCGCGGAAGCCGTTTAAGAACAGAGAGACGTTGTGTGCGACCCCAGGGACCGAACTGAGCCCGTGCAGCAGGGCGCGCAGCTCCGCCTGGTCGGCAGCCTCCTGGTCAGGCCAGGGCAGATGGAAACGATACTCCCGCAAGGTACCCGCTTGCAGGCCGCTGTCGAAGAACCAGTGATCGCGGAGGGAATCGGCTGGCAGCTGGCTGAGGCGATTGTAACTGTCGTCCCTTTCCACGTGCACGGTGTACCAGTAGGAACGCGGCACGGTGACCGCCCATGGGTCGGTGGTGTGCGAGACTGCTTGCTCTTCGGTCATGCGCATCCCCGGTGGACCTTCCCATGAGAGCCAGTAGGTGTTCTCGTCCGAAAAAGGGTCCAGATACATGTCCGGGGCGACCGCCTGGAAGGTCTGGCGGTTGGACTCCCCCCAGAATTCCACATAGTCGGTAGGGTCGAAGCGACCATCGCGCTCGCCGAAGACATATACCGCCACCTGTCTGCCTCGACGCGTGAGGCGGAAGTTCCTGGGGTCAATGGTGGCCGGATCGATGCCCGCCTTGGCCATCTGCGCGGCGGTGACGCGATAGATGCCATCCTCCTTGACGACCAGGCGCAGGCCGGGGTGAGGTACCGTAGAACCTGAGGCAGCCTGCAGCGGACGGGCCAACTGCTGCGGTAGCTTTGCCCCACCGGGGAGGAAGCGACTGGGCCCCATGGCCTCCACACCGGTCAGGCGCGCTACCATCTTGCGATGGATAATCAGCTTGCCTTGTGCGTCGCAGCGGAATGGAAACAGACGCAGCGCGATAAGCTCTCTGCCGCGCAAGCTGCCCACAGGCAACAGCTCAAGAGGTTCAGGCGGGTAGAGCCCGGTAGGCGGCGCCATTTGCTCTTCGACATGCGTTCCCTCCTCAGAGAACGAAACCTCAATGGGCTCGGTGCCGGAGTCAAGAGTGATGGCCACGGTGTCTGTGGCCAATTGCACAAGCTGCGCTGAGGGCAAAGTCCCCACGCGCATGAGGGTGAGGCAGACAAAGGGCAAGCGCGGCAGACCAGGCCTTTCCAGCACCGGAAAGCCGGAGGCCGCGATTCCGACGGCGCGGCGCGCCCCGTCTACGCTCTGTTCCTCCTGGGCATCGGCGGTGGCTTCAACCAGCAGTGTTCCAGGTGCGGGCGCGCTCACCTGCAGCCTTACGCCCGGCCCCGGCTCTCCAGGGGCGCCTATACCCGGCGAGACGCCAAGCGAGAGAAGGAGGAGCTGGCAGAACATACGCCGCAGGGTCATGTCACTGCCTTCCTCGTTCCACGCGGCTCACCAGCCTCTGAGGCCCATTCCGCCTTGCCGAGCGCGAGGGCGCAAGGCAATGCGGATTCTGCTCCGCCGCGCGATGAGATTGTTCTGGCGCCGCTTCTCATTCCCAGCGAAAGGTCTTGGCCGAGACTGCCACACCGGTAAGGAAAATGATAGCAAGGATGCCTACCTCATTGAAATGCCTTGCCCAGGGCTCGCCAATCCACAAACCGCGCAACAGCGAAACCACGTGCGTGAGTGGCAACACCTGAGCTACCCGGCGAACGCTCTCCGGCAGAATCTCGCGCGGTAGCGTCGCTCCTGACAGAAAAATCATCGGGTAGAAGAGGACCATGGCTACCACTTGCGCGGTGCGGGTGGTCGGCAGAAGGCCAGCCACCACAAAGCCGAGGGCAAAAAAGCTGGCGCAGCTGAGCAGGTACGCTCCGGCCACGCTCACGGCATTGCCGGCAAAACGGAGCCCGTACACACTCTTTGCCGCGACCAGCAAGAGAATCATGCCCAAGGTTGTCATGAGGAAAACGACTACCACCTCGGCGCCCAGAATGGCCTGTGGTCGCAGGGGCGTGGCCTGAAGGGGACGCAGGATGCCGTACTCACAGTAGGCCGCCAGAAAGATGGTGAGGCTGAGCAAGCCGCTGGTGGCGATAATCATCGCCGCATAGCCGGGAACTGAGACGTCGACCGAGCCATACCCGCCAAAGAAGGGAGTGGATTTGTTTCCATAGATGCTGCCGAAGAGGAAGAGCATCAACACCGGAAAGGCAAGGGTGAAGAAAGCAGCCGTGGGCTCGCGCAGAAAGAGCTTCAACTCTGTCCAGGTCAGTTTCCAGAAGCCGCGCATTTGTCCTTCCTCAGTCGCGCATCTCCCGGCCGGTGAGCGCCAAGAAGACATCCTCAAGGTTCGGCTGCTCGGTGTGGAAATCGCGAAAGACAGAGCCACTGGAAGCAAGAAAGTTCACCAGCTGGCCGACGAACTGCTCTCCTGTCCCATAAACGACGACGCGTTCGTCGCTCCTGTCTACGCGCGTCACGCCAGGAATAGGGCGGAGCGGTTCGAGCGCAAACTCACCCCGGATGGTGAAGACTACCCGGCGCTCGGCACCGAGCTTTTCCACCAGTTTGTGAGGGGAATCCAGGGTTACAATGCGGCCGTGGTCGATGATTGCCACCCGGTCGCACAACCTCTCCGCTTCTTCCATGAAATGAGTGGTGAGAAAAATGGTTTTCCCCCTGCCGCGGACATCCCTCACTTAGGTCCCACATGGCCCGCCGAGCCTGGGGATCGAGCCCGGTGGTGAGCTCGTCCAGGAACACGATCTCCGGATCGTTGACCAAGGCCAGGGCGATGAACAGGCGGTGCTTCTGACCGCCGGAAAGCTTAGCCACAGGTGCGTTCGCCTTCTCGGCGAGTCCGAGCTGATCCAAGAGCGCCCGCCAGTCCAGAGAGCGCGGATACAGGCTGGCAAAGAGGTCCATGGCTTCCCACACCTTGAGCCGGTGCGGCAGCGCCGCGTGTTGGAGTTGGATGCCAATCCGCTCGCGGAGTGCATAGCCATCTTGCTGCGGATCGAGCCCCAGCACCCGCACCGTGCCACCATCCGGGCGGCGCAAGCCTTCCAGACACTCGATAGTAGTGGTCTTGCCGGCGCCATTGGGGCCGACCATGCCGAAAATTTCGCCCACATGCACCGCGAAGGAGACGTCTTCCACGGCGACGGTCGCGCCGTAGACTTTGCGCAGGTGCTCCACTTGCACCGCCGCTTTGTCCATCACCGCTCCGTTGTCTTGGCGCTGTCCCCTGCGCCCACCTGGTCCCGGATAACCTTATGGCGAGCCTGGCAGGCGAGGCTGGCGAACTCACCGCTGAATTTTACGCATATTTCGCCAACTTGTCAAGAAAAATCTCCTGGCACGGGTGGCTCACCATCGCTCTGGACGCGATGCGTCGGCAGGGCAGCCTCTTTGCCAAGGGGGAGGTGGCTGACTTGAGGGGCGGGCGACCTTTGTTGCCCCAGGCGGCGCTGCGCGAACCTATTGCAGGAGAGTAGCGCGCGCTGCGGTCTTTCACCTTGACGACCCGCCAGCCAGCAAGGGTCTATGCGTTGCCCGTGGCAGCGAAGCTTATCCACTCCTCAATTTGCAGCCTGCGCGCAACGCGAAGGCCGGACTGCTGCAGGGCTTGCACCAAGCTACTCTCCTCGCGGTCTATGATGCCCGAAAGGAGGAGGACGCCGGCGGGCGCTAACACGCGGCGCAGGGCAGGGAGAAGCGGCGTAAGGGCCTGGGCCGTGATGTTCGCCATGAGGAGGTCGCAATCCTGTCCGCGGCAGGCGTCGATGCTGCCGGCCCAGAGGCGCACGCGCCCTGCCACCCCGTTGGCGCGCAGGTTGTCCCGAGCCACGAGCACGGCCTGGGGGTCGATGTCGCAGGCCCAGACCTGCGACGCCCCGAGCTTGGCGGCAGCGATGGCCAGAATGCCGCTGCCGGTGCCAAGGTCCAGCACGCGCCGCCGCTCGGGAATAAATTCCTCGAGAAGCAGGAGCACACCGCGCGTAGTGGCATGGTGGCCGCTGCCGAATGCCATGCCTGGGTCCAGCACGAGCACAATGCCCTCCGCAGGCGCGGGAACCGCCTGCCACGAGGGGCAGATCAGAATGCGCGGCGACACTTGCACAGGGGAGAGCGACGCCTGCCAGGTCTTCACCCAATCCGTTGCGCGCACACGACGAATACGCAGCGCGCCGGGAGGCAGCAGGTGCCCGAGGCGCGCCAGCTCGCGGCGCAACAGGCGCGCCACTGCTCGCGGTGGCAAATCCGTGCGGAAATAGGCGACAATCTCCTCGTCAAGCTCCTGGCAGCCTGAGGTGCCGGCCGTCGCCAAATGGGCGAGTACAATATCTCGCAGCGGCTCCGGCACCGGCACGTGCAGCTCGTACCAAGGGGGTTCTTGAACCTGGCGGGCCATGCGTTTAGCGGTAGAGCACACTCAGAACGACGCGCCCCACCTTGCCCAGGCTCTCGGCGCTGCACTTGTCCGGGGTGTCCGCCAGAGTGTGCCAATACGGATAGTCGTAGTCGATGATGTCGATGCAGCGGATGCCGGCACGCAGGAGGGGAACATGATCATCGACGAGCGCGTACTTCGGCCGACGGATGAATTCCGTGACCCCGAGCTCGGCAGCACGCGCCCAGACAAGGCTAACGACGTCCGGTGCGCTCTCTTGGGAGTGCTGCTCAATGTAAATCTCCAGGTCAGCATCGCCCACCATGTCCAGGAGGATACCAAACAGTGGACGGTAACGCGGGTCCTTGCTCTCCGCAAAGTGTCGTGAGCCGATCGCCCAGGTACGGTCGTCTCCTTCCTGGCCGCAGTCCTCGCCGTCAAAAAGCACGATATCCACCCCAAAGCGCGGCTCATGCGCCTTGAGCAGTCGCGCGATCTCCAGCAAAACTGCGACGCCGGAGGCACCGTCGTTTGCCCCCGGAATCGAGGTGGCGCGATTGGCAGGATCGGGGTCGTGGTCTGCCCAGGGCCTGGTGTCCCAGTGGGCGCACAGCAGCACGCGCTTGGTCTTTTCGCTCCAAAAGTTGGCGATTATGTTGCTCATCACCACCGTACGCCGCTCTGGGCCGAAGGTGTGTTGGAACTTCTGTTGGGTGACCTTGTCCGCGTACTTTTCCAACTCCATGGTCAGGTACTCGAGGCAGGCGCGGTGACCAGGTGTGCCGGGCGCGCGCGGCCCGAACGCCACCTGGCGCAAGAGGTGTTCGTATGCCTTCCTCTCGTCAAATTGCGGGAGCTGCGCACTGCACGAAATGGGCATGAGGAGGGGAGTTGCTACGAGCGCCAACAGGAGGATGAATGCGGCAGGCCTAAGTCTTGCACCGCGCATTGCTCTTCTGCCCACCATGGTTCAGTTGCCGCGGATGGAGATGTTCACATCCAGAGCCAGCTCCTGGATGGAGCTGTCGCCAATGAGCTTGTTCTTGGTCTTGCCCACCTCGAAGGAGACGCCGCCCCGCACGCGATTGCTGAACGCGTAGGTGAGCTTGGGCATGAAGCTCCACTTCTCGGTGCGGGCCGTCTCCTCGAAAATGCCCGCAGCCTTGCTCTTCTCGGTGACGTTGCGGTTCATGTTGAACGTCACTGACAAGTCGACGTTGTTTTTGAGCACCGCATTCTTGAACGGCCAGACCGGCAGGGGGATGCGGAAGTTGCTGCGTTTGGAATAGTTGGTGGTAAAGGTGATGTCCATCGTCTGCGTGCGCGTTTGGCCTTTGCTCACCCCCATGCTCTCGCTCAGGTTCTGCCCCTTGTTGAAGCGGAGCGTGCTGGTCATGCCGTTCTTCCAGGTGATGTTCATGCCAATCAGCGGACGGAAGTTTGCGTCATAGTCCTTGCGCGTCTCTTCGCGGATGCCGCGCTCCAAACCCCAAGTGCTGCGCTTCTGACCGGTGAAGCCGTGGTCAAGGCTCACCGACTGCGCCATCTTCTTGAAGAAGAGGTACCGCTCGAAGCCCCTCCAACGCACCGTCCACTCCGGCAGAGGAAGATCGGTGTTCCCCGACCGAAACCAGTTCTGCGATTCGTTGCCGGTGACGGTCGTGGTGCGATTCACCGTGGAAGACTCCGAGTACTTGACCGTGATGGTTATTTGCCGGCTCGGCTTCAGCCCGCTGCTGAAGTTGAGGCTTTCGGTCTCGGAACGGGAGCCCCTGTTTGACCCGACATTCTGCGCGGCCACCGGCAGGCCACAACTATCCGAGAGGCCGAACTGGAACTGCCAACGCGGCGTGCCCGGCGCTAAGCCATAGAGATTGGTGCTGGTGCGCTTGCTGTAACTGACGCTTATCGGATCGACCATGCCAAATACCTTGTGCATGGTGTCGAAGAGGTTGAAGCTGCCGCCACTCTTCTTTGGCTGCTCTGGCTGCGGCTGTTTGGAGCCGGGGGGCTGCCGCGAGGGTGGCGTCCTTCCAGGGACCGGGCGGGTGGGCGGAGCCGACGGCCGGCGGATCGACGTCAGTAACTGGCTGAGATTCACCGAACCGGAGGCCGTCACCGAAGCGTTGGTCGAAGCGCTGCGACCCAGATCCCTCTGCTGCTGGTTGTAGTTGTAGCGATAGTCGGAGTTATAGTTGAGGCTGTTGCTGAGCCAGGTAAAGATCTTGGGGTTGTACTGCACCTTGAAGTTCTGGCTCACAGCAGTGAGAACACCCAACTTGCCGCGCGACCATTCCTCCCGCGGCACATTGCGCAGATCGCTGGTGTGGGAGCGGCCATAGTCCAAACTCAGGTTGTCGAAGATGCGCATGCTCGCGTTGGCATCGCGCGTGACGTTGAAGACGTTGTTGTAGGACTCGACACCACTCCGCGTGCGCGAGTACATGGTAGAGCGGGTGCCCGAGACCTTTAGACCGATGACTGCTGGGGTGTAGTACATCTTGGTCACGCTGAGCTTCTTGAGGACCGGCACGCCGGCAAGCCAGGAGAAGGGCTGGAAGAAGTTGTCGCGGCCAAAGGTCAAGTTGTACCTCATCCCGCCGGTCTGGTTACGATTGCGGGAGATGGCCGTCTGCGAATTGCTCCCTTCATCTGAGCTCTCGCTGTAGTTGGCCGTGATGTTGTCGATGGTATGCTTGACGAAAAAGTTCCGCGACTTTTCCACGCGCCGAAAGGACACGCCGAAGCCTCGTCTGGTGGACAGAGTCTTGATGGCCGAGAGGGTGGAGTCGGGCGTGCGGTCGGTGACCTCGATGTCGGTGCCCGGTACGTATTTGGGGATGGCAGCACTCTCCGAGTAGTTCACGTTCACAGGGATGCTGATCCCCAGCGACTGCGGCAGGAGTTTATCCAGCGCCAGGCTCCCGGTGAAGTTCATGCCTGTGCGGTTGTCACCGGAGCCGAAGCGGGTGTTCACATTGTGAAAGTCGGCGTCCTGCCGGTTCACTTGCGCCGTCACCCGTGCCAAGTCCGCCAAGGCGAAATCCACGCTGGCCCTATAGGCCACGCCGCGGTCCTTCTTGACGTTGGACAAGCGAAGCTCGTTGATCCAGATCTCGCCGGTGAACGGTGTGACGTTGGGTACTTTCGTCCCCTGTTGCTCTGCAAACGCGAGGTTCTCCACCCCTGCCACCAGGATGCGCACGTTGGTCAGCGAAGGGCGGCCTACAATGCGCAAGCGCTTGCCGTCTGGCAAGTACTTTTCGAACACCGGCGACCCTTGCGTGCTCAGCGAGTCAACTCGGTTCGACGGGTCGAGCTTGATGGCGCTGAGCTCAAGCAGGTCCACCTCAATCTCATTGCGCCGGTCCCAGCCCGGGTAGACCGGCTCTCTGATCTCGTAGTAGTTCTTGGCGTCGGAGCCGAAGCGCAGGAAAAAGTGGATGAGGCTCTGGTCAGAGCGGATGTGAATGCCGTAGGGGTCCTTGCCGTAGACGAACATCTTCATCGTCTTGTAGTGGATATAGTCCTCGGGCTGGTAGAGGCTCTTCTGGATGATGCCATTGTACCCCGGCTGCAGCTCGGTCACCTTCAGCACCAGCGACTGCTCGCGGGCAATGGCCTGGGTGATGCGGTCGCGCACTCCTTCCACACCAGGGGGCAAGTTCTCCTTGTACTCCGGATTGTCGTGGGTGTTGACCACCGTCACCACCACGGTGCTGTCGTTGCGGGCGTCGTATTGCCCGGGAGCAGAAGGTCCGGCCACGCCCTGCTCTTTCCAGTCGCTACCCACCAGCTTGAGCTCCGCGATGCTGATGTACACCGGCTGGTGATTGGGCACGCCGTCCACCCACACCCGCATGTATTCCACAAGGGAAATGTCGGGGTTGCCCACCACGCGGCTGGGCTGATCGAGAGGGATGCGGTACTGGCGCCAGCCATGATCCTCGTCAGGGGGAAGCCCTTTGCCGCCCACCATGTACACGGTGTCCGGGCTGGACTTGTCTAAGGAGAAGGAATACTCGAAGTAGTCGTTCCTGAGGTCGACGTCGCCGTTGCGGTTGATGTCCTCGGTGTCCGGGTAGCGACCGCCGGTGTCGTTTTCGTTCCCCTCGTAGCCGTTGATTTGATCATAGTCGGGAATACCCGGCTGGTAGTGAAAGTCGTCGTTGCTCCATGGTTCCCCGTAGTCTCGCACCCCGTTGCCGTTGATGTCCCAAAAGTCGCCCCCTGCAGCGCGCGCACGAGGGTCGTTGTTGGCCATGCCGTCCAGGCCAACGTCCTCCCCAGGATCGAGCACGCCGTTGCGAATGCCACCCACGGCGCGGTCTTCGGTGTCCAGGCGACCGTTAGGGATAACGTCCTCCGACACCTGGCCAAGGTCGACGTGCAGCACCCCGACGTCGCCCTGCACCCAGATTTCCAGAAACTTGCTCTCGGTCTGGTCGGCGTAGCCGGAGGAGAGGGCGCGCTGAATGCCGGCCCACGACTCGGCACTGGGCACGCTATCTGCCGGCGAGAAGCGCAGGGTGAGCACATTGACGCGCTGTGGCACGTTGGGATTGACGTCCTTAGTCGGCCAGATGTACTTGATAGGCACCTGATTGTAGGGATTGTACCAGATCAGGCTGCCCATCTTCGCCAGACTCACCTCGCCATGCGGCGCGTACTCCTTCTTCTGCAACGGCACCGAAGCAGGTGTCCACCCACGCCGATCGATGCCGATGATCGTCTCCCGCTTCGACCCCTCGAAGTCGTCGATGTAGGCAACCCCGTCGTTGTCCCCAGTTTTTTCGTTGTTGACCGTATTGGGGTTGGGGAAAACCTGCGCCATTTCGGCTTCGATGTTCAGGGTCGACGGAGCCTGGGTGTTGACGAAGGGCAAGGCATTGGCCAGGGTCGTCAGGAAGTTAGGCTTGAAGCGCAACTGCGTGTTCAGGTCCCAGACGAAATTCTGCATGGGGCCACGGCCCACGCGAATCTTCTGCTCCAAGGTGCGCTCGCCGAGATAGAGGGCCGTGCCGCCGATGAAGCTATCCTGCCAGAGGTCGTATTGCGCGCGCGCGCCCAGGATGGTCTTGCGCTCGATTTGGAACATCTGGTTGCTCTCGTAGGTGATCTCCACGTCCGCCGAGGGCTGCGTCGCCGCCTCGTTGAGAATCAGCAACTTGCCTGACCAGTAATCGATGGTGTAATCGCGGTCCTTGACCAACTTGACCCCGTTCAGGCGCACCTCCTCGGAGCCCTCGATGACGTTCATGCCCAGGTCATAGTCCGGCCTGCGGATCTTTGAGGAGACCTCGATGTAGAACTTGCTCTCCTGCGCGATGTAGGACTGCACCGTGGTGTCGTAGATGGCACGCGTGCGCTTGTCATTGGGCAGCTCGGTGGGACCAAGGGGATCGAATGGACGCAGGTCCGGGAAGATGAGCTCGCCGCGCGCCAAGTTGATGATGTTGGCGTTCATGTCGATGCGGTTGTCGGGATTGGGCGAGCCGGTTTGGTCCACCCTGTCCAGGCCGAAAATCTGCAGGTACGACTTGACCTGGCCGCTCTTGGTGGGCCCGGCCTCTTGCGGATCGCCGGAGGGCGGCTTGTAGTAAATCTTCAGCTCAAAGCCATCTTCTGCAATGTTGCGCGAGCCGAGGTAGTAGACATTCCTCCATTCCAGAATCCACGTGGGGTGCGCAGGCCGAGAAACGCGCGGCTTGAGCAGGCGCAGAATGATCGGCTTTCCCGCCTCCGGCTGGTAGTTGATGTCGCCCACGATGCGCCCGGAGGAGTCCTCGTAAGCCACCGCCAGCACCTCGCCCTGGCCCAGGGGCACCATCATCTGGACGTAGCCAAGGTCGCGCTCCAAGAAGTAGTCGGTGTTCTTCTCCAGGCGTCGGAAGTAGCCGGTCTCGATGAGCTGTGTGTTGGTGGTGTCGATCTCGAAGGTGAAATTGGTGGTGTCGATATCCATGCCGGCAAAGCCGCGGATGGAGTCGGAGTAGCGGGTCTCATACCCGGGCTCGGATTTGTACAGCTCCAGCCGTTTAATGGAGCGCGGCGGGTAGAAGCGGTGCCGCCCCTGCTCGTCCACGTCGGGGAACTGGCGATAGTAGTATTCGTCCAGGAAGAAGTAGGTGCCGCGGCGGTACTGATAGTCCTCGATGCGCTGCTTCTCGCCCTTGGCACCGCCGCTCAGCGAGATTTTGTTGCCCTGCCCCTTTTCCTGGCTGGCGATGGTGGTCAACTTCAGGCGTCCGACCTCCATGTCCGCCCGCACGCCAAAGAGGCCGGTGTTCTTGCCGCTGAAAGTGACAAACTGCGTGGCAGGCAGAGACAGGCTGATATTCCCGGCATCAATGCTCTTGACGATCTCGTCATCGACGCCCTGGTAGCGGAGAGAGATGGCGTTGTCGAAATCAAAGGCGCGCTCGCTGTCCTGGTCCACCAGGACCTTTACCTTTTCGCCGATGTGGCCGCTCACATTGAAGCGCTGCGTCTGTTCCATTTTGAAGTTATAGTCGGAGCCGCGGTTGAGGGCGGTCTTCACCTCGCTGCGCTTCTCATGGCGAAAGCCACCCTTGATGGAGATATCGCCGGTGACGTCCAGGCCGACCCGCCCACCGCCGAAGATGCGCTGGAATGCCTGGCTCTTGATTTCCACCGGGATGTCGATAACGATTGCCCCGGCCCCGGTGCGGCCTCCTGGCCCTTGGATGGCGGGCCCCTGCACCACCCGCTCCTGCCAGAGCCTGTCCCGCTCATTGCGCGCGCGGACTTGCACGTACTCGCTCAGGGTGAGGTAGGCGGGCAGGGCAAACGGGTAACCCGACAGCTCTTCGGAAATGGCGATGTTCGTACCGGTGGAGTCGATGCGCACTTGGCGCTTCAAGGAGGGCAGGTTGACCTTGAGCAGACCGGAGGGGACGGTGTCCAAGGAAAGGCCTACCGGCTTGTTGCTCTCCCTGAGTAGGGCGACGCGCGGGTCAATTTGCGAATAGAAGTGGAGCCCAATGGTGGAGGGGTCGTTACCGGCGCGGGCGGTGCTGCGTAGGCAGACCACGGCGCTGCACGCTACAAGGAGCGCACTCCACACCCCCATGCGGCCGTTTTGCTGTTGGGAGCAGAGGCTCATGTGCAACGAACCAAGAACCGGAAACCTGGCAAGCCACTCGTGGCAGCGGTTCAGAGAAGCCTGCATGCCTGCGTTTTAGAACCACGTAACAAATGGCTCGGCGACGCCTCCCAACTCTTGGTCCATTGCGGAGAATGGTGCCTTAAGCTTCTTTGCGGTTGTAAAGTTAGCGAAAATGAGGGAAAGAATCAAGGGGAAAGTGGGGAGAGATCAGGGGTCTGGCCCGCAGGTTGCTCATGGCGAGTCGCCCTTCACCGACGGTGGAATGTGGCTATTGTGAGTTGGCATGTGCACCTTTTCCTCGGGTGAGGTGGTACGACAACTCCTCCACAGGGTCACAGTCCTCGCTTGTCCCAACCTCCCAATTGAGTGGCTGCTGCGCTGTCAAAAAAGCGACGACGCAAAAAAAAACCTTGATGTTGCGCTGGAGTTTGTGTATATTTGCACCCAACTGACCGGTCAGTCGGTAACCGGATAGTCAGTCAATATGACCGCCCTTTCGAGCCGGTTCAGCAAGCGGAGGAAAGCCAAGACGTGGGTACAGAAGACCGAAAGGAGCGCGAACGGCAGGCGCGCCGCGCAGAGATCCTGCGCGCCGCCGAAGCGCTCTTCTCAGAACGAGGCTTCCACGAAGTGAGCATGGACGCCATAGCCGAACGCGCCGAGCTGTCCAAGGGTGCCGTCTACCTCTACTTCTGCAGCAAAGAGGAGCTCTTCTTCACCCTCATCCGCGAGACAGCCCAGAACTTTCTCGCCGCGCTCGAGAGCGCTATCGAGGAGGCCGGCTCCTTCGTGGACCGGCTGACCAACGTAGTGCGGCGCTACTTCGCATTCTTCGAAGAGCACCGCGCGTTCTTCAAGCTCATCCATTCGGAAAAGTCACGCATGGACGCGCTGGTGGCCGATGAGTTCCGCCGCGAAATGGCCAACCTGTTTGGCAGCTTCATCGCCTTCTACGAGCGCGTCATGGAAACGGGAAAGCGGGAAGGGGTGCTGCGCGATGTCCCGGCGCTCCACTTGGTGCACTGCCTGAACGGAATGTTGGACTCCTTTGTGTTTCACTGGGTCTACGCCGGCCCTGAGACGGGCCTGGTGGAAATGAGCGAGGCGGTGCTTGATCTATTTCTCCACGGGGGCGGGAAACAAAAGAGATGACCGGGCGTATGATAGACCTACACTCTTTGCGGAGGTCACGATGAACAAAAAGCTGTTCTGGTATGGAGTCTTGAGTGTTGCATTGCTCGCCGAGGCACAGTCCACGGTTGCTGGCGGGCTCGGGGTACGCGGCGGGATGTTGACGCCGGTGGCTGGGTCCTACAATGCCACCCTTAGCACCGCCGAGCTTCTCGACCGCGGCAGTAGCTACGGCCTCTTCCTGCGGCAGCAGGTGGGGAAGCACTACGGGATAGAAGCCGCAGTCGACCTGGGCTGGGCGGCGTTTGCGCCGGAACACCGGCAGGAGCAGGGCATGACGCCCCACTTTGTGCTGCCCGCGGTGACGTTCAGCAACGTTTTGCGTCTTCCGCTGGGGCCCGTGGCCCCCTACGGCGTGGCTGGGGTGGGCATCTTCCCCTGGCGATTCACCCGCGACGGGCTAAACGGCGATCCGGTGAGCGTGGAAGGGGAGGCGTTGCAGAAAATGAGCGCCGGGATTACGGGCGGAGCGGGCATAGAGCTGAGGCTCACCAGGTGGCTTTCCCTCTTCGGCGAGGCGAGGGTTGCCTCCCTGCTCTCCCGGGACCGGTTCTTGTTCGGTGAGCACTTTAGCGAGCAGACTATGCTCACTGTGAATACCGGAGTCGTCTTCTCCCCCTGGGGGCAGCGAAGGTGACCAAGGCGAAGGCAACGAATAACCTAGCGAGTGTGAGGTGCTCATGAGGAACGGTTGGTGGCTTGTGGTTGCAAGCGTGGGGCTGGTGTTCTTGGCCGCCTCTGGCACGTTGGCGCAGGAGCGCATGGCCTTGGACATGCAGGAGAGCATCGAGCTGGCCTTGAGCCAGAACGAACGCTTGACCGTGGCGCGCGAGCGTGTGGGCGAAGCCGCAGCCAAACTGGGCGAGACCAGAACCGGCTTCTTCCCCCAGCTTCGTGGCTCTGCCAATTACAGTCGCCTCGACGTCGCCCCCTTCATGCCGGGAAGGATCTTTGAGGGCATCTCCAAGAGCTTCCCGCAGATACCGGGCATGCCGGCGCAGCAGTTCCCCAAGCGCATCCCGGTGGGGCGCGACGAGATCGTGGGGATCGGCGTCTCCCTGCAGCAACCCCTGTTCACCGGCGGCCGACTGTACAACGGCTACCAGATGGCAGAGGAGGGGCTGAAGATGGCCGAGGCGAGCCTCAAGAAGGAGCAAGGTGACCTGATTTTCGAGGTCAAGCAAGCCTACTGGGGAGCCGTCAAGGCGGGCAAGATGGTCGAAGTTGCCCACCAGGGCGTGCAGCGCATGGAAGCCTACGTGCAGGACCTGCAGAACATGTACGAGGTCGGCATGCTCACCAAGAACGACCTGCTGAAGGCGAAGGTGCAGCTATCCAACGTGCGCCTCATGGAGATTCAGGCGCAGCATGGGCGCCGCCTGGCCATGGGGGCGCTGTGCCTGCTGTTGGGCCTGCCGGTGGACACCGAGCTCGAGTTGACGGAGCAATTGGAACGCATGCCCCCGGCGGAGGTCGACCTCGAGCAGGCGCGCCAGTTAGCGCTCCGCCAGCGGCCGGAAGTGCAGCTCATGGAACACAATCGCCGCCTGAGCGAAAAGGCGGTGCAGGTGGCCTCTGCAGGATGGCTGCCATCGGTGGCGCTGGTGCTGGACTATGGGTACAAGCGCCCGGACCGCGAATACAACCCAGACTTTTATGCCACCTGGACCGCTACCGTGGCGGCACAGATCAATCTGTTTGACTGGGGCGCCACCCGGTACAAGAAAGAGCAGGCAGAACGCCAGCTGCGCCAGGTGCAGGCAAACACGAGCGCCCTCAAGGACGGCATCGCCTTGGAGGTGACGCAGGCCGCATTGGCCATCAACGAGGCCAAGCAGAGCCTGGCCTTGGCCGAGGAGAACGTGCTCCAGGCGGAGGAAAACTACAAGGTCACCTTGGACAAGTTCCACGAGGGGATGGTGACGAACACCGAGGTGCTGGATGCCAATTCGCTGCTGGTGAAGGCAAAGACTGACCATGTGTCTGCCTTGGCAGACTATCAGATTGCCTTAGCGCGTCTTGATCGCGGCTTGGGGCGCTTTGCTAATGAACAGAAGGAAGATTAGCTGCTGGAGAGCATGGAGGAACCTATGAGAGGAGTCTGTCTCACGGCAATGGCCGCGGCCCTCGCTTTGGTGGTGGCCGCAGGTTGTGCCTCGAAAGGAGATTCGCGAGCGACCGAAACCGCCATCGTCCGGGTGAGGGTGAGCCCGGTGACCAAGGGGTCGATCAGAGAAGTGCTCACCTACATTGGCAGCATCGAACCCTATCGCGAGATGCGCGTGGTGCCCAGCGTGGGGGGCAAGATTGCCAGGATCTATGTGGACATCGGCGACCGCGTGGCGGCGGGACAGACGCTCGCCGAACTCGACAACGAAACCTTCTCCCTGCAACTGCAGCAGGCGCAGGCAGGACTGGCCGTTGCCCAGGCCAACTTTGACGACGCCGAGCGCAACTGGAACCGCATGCAGGAGCTGAAGCAGAAGGGCTCGGTGAGCGAGCAGCAGTACGAGAAGGTGCAGCTCGCCTATCAGGCCGCGCAGGCGCAGTTGCAGCAGGCACAGGCCGCCTTAGCCCTGGCCCAATGGCAACTTCGCCACTCGGTGATGAAGGCTCCCTTTGCCGGAGTGGTTACCGCCAAGTACATGAACGAAGGCGACATGATCAACCCGCAGATGCCCGGCGCGCAGGGAGTGGTCACCCTGGTGGACCTGTCGCGTGTCAAGATCCGCATCAACGCCTCGGAAAGGGAGGTGACCAAGCTGCGCGAGGGGCTGCCGGTGGAGGTGCGGGTGGATGTTTTCCCCGACCAGGTCTTTGCCGGCGAGGTGTCGGCGGTGAATGCGGCGGCCAACACAGCGACGCGCACCTTTGAAGTGCAGGTGGTGGTGCCAAACCCACGCCTGGAGCTGAAGGCTGGCATGTTCGCCCGCGTTGCCGTGGTCGTAGCCTCCAGGGAGGAAGCGCTCGTGGTGCCGACCGACGCGTTGCTCGGCACAGAGGTCGAGCGTTACGTCTACGTGGTCGAGGATGGCATTGCCATGCGCAAGGGGGTACGCGTCGGCATCATGCAGAATGGGCTGGCCGAGGTGGTGAGCGGGCTCCAGGAGGGTGACCAGCTGGTGGTGGTTGGCCAACAGATGCTCCAGCAGGGCTCGCGCGTGACCGTGGAAGGAGGGGAGTAGCATGAACCTTCCAGAACTGGGTGTACGCAGGCCTGTTACGACTATTGTCGTCTTTGTGGTCATTCTCATCCTGGGACTGGTGAGCCTCTCCCAGTTGGGGATCGACCTGCTCCCGGACATTACGCTGCCGGCCGTCTCGATCACGACGACCTATCCGGGCGCCGGTCCGGAGGACGTGGAGACCCGCGTCACCCGGCTGATCGAAGACGCGGTGAGCACAGTGCCGAACGTGGACAAGGTCACTTCCACCAGCCAGGAGAACATCTCCGCCACGGTGGTCTACTTCAAGTGGGGCACGAACATCGATGCGGCAGCCATGGACGTGCGCGACAAGTTGGGCTTCTACGCGCCATTCTTGCCGGAAGATGCCTCTGACCCACTCATCTTCAAGTTCGATGCCTCGCTGATGCCCATCCTGTTCTTGGGCATAAGCGCCGACGAGAGTTTTCCGGAGTTGCAGAAGTTGGTGGACGACAAGCTCTGCGACCCCATCCGGCGCGTGGCAGGAGTCGGCTCGGCTACCGTGTTCGGAGGCCTGGAGCGCCAGATTAACGTAAGGGTGGATGCGGCCGCCTTGCAGGCCAGAGGCCTGTCCATCGACATGGTGACACGCATGCTGCAGGCGGCCAACATCAACCTGCCTGCGGGTTCTTTGAAGGCAGGCAGCAAAGAGTACATCGTCCGCCTGCCTGGTGAGTTCCGCACCGTGCAGGAAATTGGCGACGTAGCCATCGGCACCGTGCGCGGCGTGCCCATCTACCTGCGCGACGTAGCGACCATCGAGGATGGTTACGCGGAGGTCACGCGCGTGAGCCGCATGGACGGTAAGCCCAGCGTCATGGTCATGGTGCAGAAGCAGTCCGGCGTCAACACCGTTGCCGTCACCAGGGAGGTGTGGAAGACGATCGAAGAGATTCGCCCTTCCTTGCCCAAAGATGTGGAGGTGAAAAGCGTCTACGATGGCTCCACCTTCATCAAGCAGTCCATCGCCGGGCTGGCGACGACGCTCATCTGGGCGTCGATCCTGGTAGTGCTGGTCGTATTGCTCTTCCTCCGCAACTTGCGGGCGAGCTTGGTCATCGCTTTTGTTATCCCCTTCTCGCTGGTGACTGCCTTCATCTTGCTGCGGGTGGCCAACTACACCATCAACATCATGTCGTTGTCCAGTGTGGCCATCGCCATCGGCATGGTGGTGGACAACGCCATCGTGATTTTCGAGAACATCTACCGCCACCGCACCGAACTGGAAGAAACGCCAGAGGAAGGCGCGGTGTTTGGCGCACGCGAAGTAGCCATGGCGGTGAGCGCTTCGACTTTGACGACGGTGGTCATCTTCGTGCCGTTGCTGTTCGTGCAAGGCATCGCCGGCATTCTCTTCCGGCAGCTCGGCTACGTGCTCATGTTTGTGCTGGGGGCGTCGTTGTTCACTTCTTTGTACCTGGTACCCATGCTTTCGGCCAAGTTGCTGCGCGTGCGCACCAGCAATGGCGGCAACAGCGAGGGCTTTTCCGGCAAGCTCTATGCGCGCAGTGAGCAGGCGTTCCGGCGCGTGGAGGAAGGCTACCGGAGGCTGTTGGGCTGGGCATTGCGCCACAAGCTGGTGGTGATACTGGCCGGTCTGGGGATCTTCATCCTCAGCCTCGGCATGCTGCGCTTCGTCAACACCGAGTTCTTTCCCCAGACCGACGAATCTCAGTTGCGGGGATACATTGAGCTGCCGGTGGGGACCAACTTGGAGACCACCGATGCGGTGATGCGGCAGGTGGAGGAGATCATTGCCAAGGAGGTGCCCGAACGCCAGGTCATCATCGCCCGCTGCGGCACCAGCCGCTCCGGCATGGGTGCCAGCATGGCACAGAAGGAGGGGAACAATGTCCTTTCTGTGCAGGGCACTTTGGTACCGCGAGCACAGCGGTCGGCCAGAGATCGCGAAATCGGCCAACGCCTGAGCAAGGCCTTGCAAAGGATCCCGGGCATCAAGACCGTGGACTTTAGCCCCACTGACCCTTTCACGGCGATGCTCGGGGGCGGCAAGCCCATCGAAGTCGAAGTGTACGGCTATGACCTGGCGACGACCGAGAGCGTCGCCAGACAGATCCAGCGGATAATGAGCGAAATCAAGGGTACCACGGACGTGGTGATTTCGCGCGAGGAAGGAAAGCCGGAGTACTGGGTGGTGGTGGACCGCGCCAAGGCTGCAGCCCTCGGGCTTTCCGTAGCCCAAGTGGGCATGGCCTTGCGCACCAGCTTCTACGGCAGCGACGTGGTGAAATATCGCGAGGCAGGAGAGGAGTACTCCGTCTTTGTCCAGTTGCGGGAGGAGGACCGCAGGGCCGTGGAGGACATTGGCGACGTGTCCATCATGGGGCCCACTGGCACGCTCATCCCCCTGAAGAGCCTGGCCACCGTCGAGAAGCATGTGGCGCCGGTGAAGATCGACCGCAAGAACCAGCAGCGGCTGGTGACCGTCAGCTGTGGCATAGTCGGCCGCTCGAGTGGCGCAGTCGGCAGGGATCTGACGAAGGCTCTGGCGAAGTTGCCCCTGCCGCCCGAGGTGGAGGTCAAAGTGACCGGCGCCGTGGAACAGCAAGCCAGCTCGTTCAAGCAATTGCTCTTTGCCATGGCGTTGGGCATTCTGCTGGTCTACTTGGTGATGGCCGCCCAGTTCGAATCCCTCATCGACCCGTTTGTCATCATGTTCTCGGTGCCATTTGCGGTGGTGGGGGTAATTTGGGCACTGCTCATCACCGGTACCACGCTCAGCGTCAATGCCTTCATCGGCATGATTATGCTGGTGGGCATCGTGGTGAACAACGCCATCGTGTTGGTGGATTACACAAACCTGTTGCGCGCCCGCGGGATGGCCGTGGCCGAGGCGGTGCAGACTGCTGGCCAGCGGCGGCTGCGGCCGGTGTTGATGACTGCCACCACCACCATCTTCGGCCTGCTGCCCATGGCGCTCAGTCGTGCCGAGGGCTCGGAGACCTGGGTGCCGCTGGCCGTCGCCGTGATCGGCGGCTTGGTTGTGTCGACGGTCATTACCCTGGTGTTTGTGCCCACGTTGTATTCCATAGCCGAGGCACGTCTGAAGCGGGCGCAGGCCCTGCACCGTTAAGGGAGAGCCGAAATGGACAAGATGCTGATTGTGATCTACAACGACGCCTTGGAACGGGCGGTTTTGGATTGCATTGAAGAGTGCGAAGTCTGTTGCTTCACGTTGATCCCGAAGGTCTTCGGCCGGGGCCGCACTGGCGGGGCGCGGCTCGGTACCGCAGTGTGGCCCGGCGAGAACGCCATGTTGCTCGTGGTCGATCGGCAGGAGCGCATAGAGGCCCTTCTGGAGCGAGCCAAGCAGCTGAAGACACGTCACCACGGTAAGGGCGTGAAGGCATTCGTCTTAGGGGTGGAGGAGAAGGTGTGAGCCTTTGCCCGCCCCGCGCGGTGGGATTTTCCGCTTGCATTCGTATCATGCTTTTGCTATATTTACGCCGCGCAACAGAGCCGCGGAGAGGAGGTTGAGACGTTGAAGAAGGATATCCATCCGGAGTACAAGGTCAGCACGGTGAGGTGCGCCTGCGGCAACTCGTGGCAGGTGCGCTCCACCTTGGGCGACATGAAGCTGGAAATCTGCTCGAACTGTCATCCGTTCTTCACCGGCAAGCAGAAATTGGTGGACTCGGCCGGTCGCGTGGAAAAGTTCTTGAAGAAGTACGGGCGCGGCAAAGAGGCTGAGCAGCACGATTCTTAGCACGTTGGCGGAGAAAGAGACGGAATGCGCCGGGGGCGTATTCCGTTTTTTGCTTAAATGAAGATGAACTCTGAGCAGACGCAAGTCCCCTCCGTGGGGGGTCAGGCAGTCATCGAGGGGGTGATGATGCGGGCACCGGGTGCTGTGGCCGTGGCGGTGCGCCGCCCGGATGGCAGCATCGTCTATCGTCTGCGCCCCTTCCGCTCGTTGACCGAACGGAGTAAACTCTGGGGCGCTGCCCTGCTGCGCGGGGGAGTGGTGCTGGTGGAGTCGCTGCTGCTCGGGGTGGAAGCGCTTACCTTCTCCAGCCGCGTGGCAATGGGCGAGGATGGTCAGGCGGAGTTCGGGAAGCAAACCCTTTGGAATCGTTTGCTCACGGTGCTTACCTTCGGAGTGGCGGTAGCTATCGGCTTGGGGCTGTTCTTCTACCTGCCCCTGCTCGTTGCCCACTTGACCGGCGTGCGCTCAGGTCTGCTCTTCAACCTCATCGATGGGGTCGTGCGCCTGGGCCTCTTTGTGGCCTATTTGCTGGCCATCTCGCAGTGGAAGGAGATCCGCCGTGTGTTCGAATATCACGGCGCTGAGCACATGAGCATCCATGCCTACCAGCAGGGGGGAGAATTGTCGGTGGAGGAGGCCAGCCGCCACGGGCAGGCCCATGCACGATGTGGCACCAGCTTCCTGCTGGTGGTCGTCATGGTCAGTGTGCTGGTCTTTGTGATGTTGCCGCGACCACGCAGTCCCTTGGACCCGCTGGTAGTGGTGCGTCTGCTGTTGGTGCCGCTCATCGCCGGCTTGTCGTACGAATTGCTGCGGCTCGGTGCCAAGTGGCCGCGCAACTTTTTGCTGCGGCCGCTGGTGGCGGTGGGCATGTGGCTGCAGGGCTTGACCACCCGGGTGCCCGATCGGGGGCAGCTGGAGGTCGCGCTGGTGGCCCTGAGGAGCGCACTGGGACAGGACGTGTCGGCGGTGGCTACCGCGTATGCCGACGGAGGGGAAGAGCCGGCCCGGAGTGCTGCCTGAACATGGCTGGTTCATGAGGAGTGGCGCGTCATGCTCGATAGATTGCGGCGATTGGAAGAACGATATCAAAAGGTCATGGAGCTGCTGGCCGACCCGGCAACGCTCAACGACCGGGAGCGGTACCGGCAGTTGGCCAAGGAGGAGCGCTACCTTGGCCCGCTTGTGAAAAAGGCTGCTAAGTATCGTGCGGTGTTCCAGCGGCTGGAAGAAGACCGCCGCGTGCTTGCCGAGAGCGAAGATGAGGAGCTCCGTGCCGTGGCCAAGTCGGAGCTGGACGAGCTCAGCGAACTGGCGGAGCGCCTGGAGGAGCAAATCAAGATGCTGCTCATTCCTCCAGACGAGCAGGATTCGCGCAACGCCATCGTGGAGATCCGCGCCGGCACTGGCGGCGAAGAGGCCGGCCTCTTCGTAGGCGACCTGTACCGCATGTATAGCCGCTACATCGAAGACAAGGGGTGGAAGAAGGAGGTGCTGAGCTCGCACCCGCAGGGCATCGGTGGGTTCAAAGAGATAATCTTCCTGGTCACAGGGCCCGACGCCTATGGTACCCTCAAGTACGAGTCGGGCGTGCACCGCGTGCAGCGCGTGCCGGTGACCGAGGCCAGCGGTCGCATCCATACCTCGGCTGCGTCGGTTGCTGTGCTGCCGGAGGCGGAGGAGATCGACATCCAGATCGATGCCAATGACCTGCGCATCGATGTGTTTCGCTCCTCCGGACCCGGCGGGCAGAGCGTCAACACCACCGACTCGGCGGTGCGCGTCACCCACTTGCCCACGGGTTTGGTGGTCACCTGCCAGGACGAAAAGTCCCAGCACAAGAACAAGGCCAAGGCTTTGAAAGTGCTCCGCGCTCGCCTGTACGGGTGCAAGCTGGAGGAGGAGCGGGAGAAGATCGCCGCTAGCAGGCGTTCCATGGTGGGCTCCGGTGACCGCAGCGCTAAGATCCGCACGTTCAACTTTCCCCAGAACCGCGTCACCGACCACCGCATCGGCCTCACTTTGTACCGGCTGAACGAGATCCTGCAGGGCGACCTGGATGAGCTTATCGAGCAGCTGCGCATTGCCGACCGAACCGAGAAGCTCAAGGCCGAGTTCCCGGTCGGGAAGTGACGGGACCAGCGTTGCTGCCCTCCTCCGCCAGGCGCGCGACTTGCTCCGCAGAGCCGGCCTGGACAGCCCGGAGGGTGACGCCGAGCGCCTGTTGCTGCACGTGCTCCGTTGCCAGAGAGCCGACCTTTATGCCACACCTGAGCGCTGCCTGGATCGGCGACAGCGCCAACAGTTTGCCCGTGTGCTGGCGCGGCGACTGGCGCGCGAGCCGCTGCAGCACATCCTCGGCGAAGTGGACTTTATGGGGCTGACTTTGTCTGTCTCGCCGGCAGTGCTTGTTCCCAGGCCGGAGACCGAGACGCTGGTGGAGAGAGCGGTGGAGTTCTGCCGCCAGACCTTCCCAGCAGGCAGTCTGCTGCGTTGCTTAGACGTTGGCACGGGGTGTGGGAATATCGCCGCGGCCCTGGCTACCTTCCTGCCGGACAGCGAGGTTGTGGCAGTCGACTGCAGCAGGGCAGCGCTGGCGGTGGCGCAGGCCAACCTCCGCCGGTTGCGCCTCGGCCAGCGAGTGCGCCTTGTTCACGCCGATCTCCGCCAGCCTGATTTTATCCGGAAAGCGGGACGTGCCTTTTCCCTGGTAATTGCCAATTTGCCCTACGTGCCTACGGCCTCCCTTCAGGCCTTGGCTCCGGAGGTCAAGGACCATGAGCCGCTCCTGGCCTTGGACGGCGGCCCAGACGGCCTCGACCTCTACCGCCGCCTCATTCCTCTTTTGGCGCACCTCCTGAGCGCGGGCGGGGCCTTCTTTGCCGAGATCGGCGAGGGCCAGGGACGAGAGATGATGAGACTGCTGGCACAGGCAGGCCTGGTGGACATCGCCCTCTTGCCGGACCTGGCGGGAAAGGAACGAGTGGTCATTGCACGAAAAGGAAGAGAGGAAGCCCAATGATCAATCCGGCCATCTTTCGCGAGTACGACATCCGTGGTGTGGTGGAGAAGGACTTTGACGATGCGACGGTGGAAGCGGTTGGCAGGGCCATTGGCACGGCCATGCGGCGAAAGGGGGTGGCACGGGCCTCGGTGGGAAGGGACGTGCGCCTCAGCTCCCCTCACCTGCAGGAGGTGTTAGTTGCGGGCCTGGCCGCGACAGGCTTGGAGGTGGTCGACATCGGCATGGTGCCCACACCCGTGCAATACTTCAGCATCCTGCACCTGGAGCTGGGCGGTGGCGTCATGGTCACCGGGAGCCACAACCCCATCGAGTACAACGGCTTCAAAATTTCCTTGCACGACCCCAAGCTGGGTCTGGTCTCCATGTACGGCGCCGACATTGCGGCCTTGGCTAGGCTCATCGCCGACGAGGATTTCGAGAAAGGAAAGGGAAGAGTTGTCTCCGAAGATGTGCTGCCCGCCTACATCGCCACGCTCAAGGAGAAGCTCCACTTCGCGCGGCGGCTGAAGGTAGTGGTGGACGCCGGCAACGGTACCGCTGGGCCCCTCGCCCCTCAGCTGTGGCAAGATCTGGGCATGGAGGTTATCCCCCTGTACTGCGAGCCGGATGGACGCTTTCCCAATCACCTGCCTGACCCCACGGTGCCGAAGTACGTGGTGGACCTGCAGAAGACGGTGGTGGCCCACAAGGCCGATCTGGGAATTGGCTATGACGGCGACGCTGACCGCATCGGCGCCATTGACGACAAGGGCCAAATAGTCTTCGCCGACCGGCTCCTGGCGCTCTTCAGCAAACAGGTGTTGGCCAAGAACCCTGGCGCACCCATCGTGTTCGACGTCAAGTGCTCCCAGGCCCTAGTGGAGTTTATCACGCGCTACGGTGGCAAACCGGAGATGTGGAAGACTGGCCACTCGCTGCTCAAGGCCCGTATGAAAGAGTTGCACGCGCCCTTGGCAGGCGAGATGTCTGGCCACATGTTCTTTGCCGACGACTACTTCGGCTACGATGACGCACTCTATGCCTCCGGGCGCTTGCTGCAGATTGTGGCGGAAGAGGGGCGACCGCTGTCAGAGGTTGCTGCGGAGATTCCTCATTTCTTCGCCACGCCGGAGATCCGCGTCGCCTGCGCCGACGAGGCCAAGTTCCGGGTGGTCGGGCAGTTGGTGCAGCGCTTCAAGGCCAGCTACCAGGTGATCGACATTGACGGGGCACGCGTGTTTTTCGGCGACGGCTGGGGGCTGGTGCGCGCCTCCAACACACAGCCCGTTCTGGTGTTGCGCTTCGAGGCGCGGAGCCAGCAGCGCCTCGAGCAGATCATCGAGCTGTTCAAGAAGGAGTTGCGCGCATACCGACAAGTGGAGTTTCGCGACGAGGATTTTGCGTTCTGAACTGGGCACTTTTTGACTTGACTTTCAGGATTATTTGTCTATCTTAGCGTATAGCCAGCCGCGCAGAGGTGCCTAAGCTGACGCGCGAGCCGTACTACTGTTGGAGGAGCGATGCTCAAGTATGTGAAACAGCGAGACCCCTTCACCGGAGAGGAGTACATCGAGGTACCGTTCAAGGGGCACCGCCTCGTGGAGCACCCCATGTACAACAAAGGCACGGCCTTTACCCAGGAGGAGCGTGAGGCGCTCGATCTGGTAGGGCTCTTCCCGGAGTTAGTTGCAACCTTGGAACTGCAGTGCACCAGGGCGTACGAGAGCTTTTGTGCCAAACCGAACAACCTCGAGAAGTACATCTACCTCATTTCTCTGCAGGATCGCAACGAGACCTTGTTCTACCGCCTGCTCCTGGACCACTTGGAGGAGATGCTCCCCATCGTCTACACTCCCACCGTGGGCGAAGCCTGCCTGGTGTTCAGCCACATCTTTCGCCGGCCACGGGGACTGTACGTGTCGGCGAACAACGTGCACAAGATCGACAAGGTGCTGGCCAATGTCCCTTTCTCGAACGTGTCGCTCATCGTCGTCACCGACGGCGAGCGCATCCTGGGCCTTGGTGACCAGGGCGCAGGAGGGATGGGTATCCCCATCGGCAAGAGTAGCTTGTACGTGGCAGCCGCAGGCCTGCACCCCGCCTTCTGCTTGCCGGTGCTCATCGACGTGGGCACTAACAACGAAGATGCACTGCGCGATCCGCTGTACATTGGCCTCAAGCAACGCCGCTTGACCGGCGACAAGTACGACCATGTGATCGAGCAATTCGTGATGGGGGTGCGCCGCACCTTTCCCAACGCGTTGCTGCAGTGGGAGGACTTTGGCAAGCACAACGCCTTCCGGCTCCTCGAACGCTACCGCGAGCGGATCTGCTCCTTCGATGACGACATCCAGGGCACGGGCGCGGTGACGGTGGCAGCCCTGCTGGCGGCCATGCGGATCAAGGGCGAAAGGCTGCGCGACCAGCGGTTCGTCATCCTCGGCCAGGGGCAGGCGGGGATCGGCATTGCTCGCCAGATTCACACCGGCCTGATGGAGGAGGGGCTGAGCGATGCCGAGGCCAAGGCCCTGATCTTCGGCCTGGACAAGGACGGCCTGCTGGTGGAAGGAATGCAGGTATCAGAAGAACAACGCCCCTGGCTGAAGCCTCGGGCGGCCATTGCCGATTGGCAATTGAGCGACCCCAACCACATCGGCCTGTTGGACACGGTGCGCAACGCGAAGGCAACGGTGCTGATCGGCGTCACCGGCCAGGGCGGCGCATTCGACGAGGCTGTGCTGCGGCAGATGGCGGAAAACTCTCCGCTGCCGGTGATTATGCCCCTTTCTAATCCCACATCAAAGTCGGAATGTACCCCTCAGGTTGCCTTCGAAGTGACCGGCGGTAGATGCCTGTGCGCCACTGGAAGCCCCTTCCCGCCGCTTCAAGTGGATGGGAAGAGGCGCGTGGTTTCCCAGTGCAACAATCTGTATGTGTTCCCAGGGATGGGACTGGGGGCCCTGGTCTCTGGGACGCCGAAGGTGACGGACCAGATGTTCATGGCCGCCTCGCGCGCCTTGGCCGACATGCTCACCCCGGAAGAGCTGGCCAACGGACAAACCCTGCCCCGGATTTCCGACATCAGGCGGGTATCTGCCTTAGTGGCCCTGGCGGTGGCTAAGGTGGCGCGTGACTCCGGGCTAGGCATGCGCCTGGACGACGAAGGGCTGCTGCGGGTCATCACCAACGCCATGTGGGAGCCGAAGTATTTGCCTTACCGCTACGTGCGGCCTGAGCCCGTGGTCTACTGAGAAAGAGGTCTGCCTCCGGGAGCCACGGACTTGGGGCTAACGAAATAAGCCAAGAGGAGGTGACAATGCGCGTCCGCACTCCGCTGCTGATGGGGTTGGTCATGGGTGGCGCCATCGTGCTGTCCTGTGCGACCACCTACCAGGGCCTGGTTGAGCCGACCTCGGAGAACTCGGTGCTGGTGGTTGGTGCTGCCTTCGTGGTGAACAACTATTACAACGAGCGCTTCGAGATCTACCGTCCAAGCATCGAAGTGGCAATCATGGGCAAGGTGACCCAGAATGGCAAGGAGCAGATCAAGGGCTACTGGACGCAGACCGACGAGAACGGCTACTTCGCCTTGGCCAATGTACCGCCCGGACAGTATGCCCTCAAAGGAATAAGGTTCACCCTTTCCACCGGCGACCTGCTGACGATCAGCAACCCGTTGCGCTTCTCCGGCAGCACGTACATGCTGCAACCTTCGTCCAAGACCATCATCCTGTTCGACGGCGACTACTTTGCCTTTGAGCCGAAGGGGCGCGTGGTGAACATGCTCACCAACCGCTTCATCATCGACCGGGCCACTGACCGCACCCGGCACGTGGAACATGAGGCGGCCTCGGAGGTGCGGGAACTGAAGAGCCCCACGGGTCAAGTGTGGACCTTCCCCAAACCGCCGGAGTACTTTATCCAGAAGTATCCGCAGAGCGCCTGGGTTCCGGCCCTCAAGGCGCTGCTCTAAGGTGTCGGCTCGGCAAGCACGCCGTGCTCCCGGCTGAACACAGAGCTGTCCATCGCCAAGAGCGCCCATGCGACGCCTGAACGCCATACTCTTGTGCATCGCGCTTGGGCTCAGTTGCCACAAGTCGTCGCCACAGAGAGTCGTAAAACTTGCCCACATCTACGACCCGGTAGGGGGAGGTTCGGCCAAGGCCAACTGGGAGTGGCTCAGCAAAGCCATCGCCGACTTTGAGCGGGACCATCCGGGGGTGAAGGTCGAACACGAGCAGATGAAGTGGGATCAGATCGACAGCAAGTGCATGGCCGACTTTCGCGCAAGGATCCCCCACGACGTGGTGTGGAGCTCGCCCCAGCTTCTGGCCAAACACGCGGCAGTGGGCGACCTGCTTGACCTTTCTCCCTACTTGCACTGGTCAGCGGAGGAGATCGCCGACTTTGCCTGGAATCCGGTGTGGAATGTGGGTGAGCGGGATGGCAAGCGCAGTGCGGTGTCGCTGGGTGCGCACACGCGCGTGGTGGCCTACCGCCGTGACCTGTTCCAGCAGGCGGGGCTGGACCCCGACAGGCCGCCGGAGAACTTGGACGAATTGGTTGAGTACGCGCGCCGCCTGACCAGGGATACCGATGGGGACGGCAGGATCGACCAATGGGGTTTGGGCATGTACGTGGGTCCGTCCAGGGCCACCATCGAAATCTATTTCGCCCCCCTGGTCTGGCATTTCGGCGGCACCCTTTGGGATGAGCAGACCAAGAAGGCCGTCTTTGCCGATAGCGCCGGCGTGCGTGCAGCCCAGTTCTTGTTCGACTTGGTGCACCGCTACAAGGTCACCCCGACTTTTGTCACCAGCGGCACGTACGACGACGTCATTCTCAAAGGCTTCTTTGACGGCAAGTTTGCCATGGCCTGGGGATGGGGCAGCTACTGGATTCAAGTCTTGGAGGAGAAGGGGTGGATTGTCGGCACCTTTCCACCAACGGCTGAGGTAAAGACGCCGGTCGCTGGCGTGTTTGAGACACCCACGCGCACCAGGGCCATGTTTACCAACGCGTGGACTGTGTCCCTGCACGCGCTGTGCAAGGAACCCGCGTTGGGTGTGGCTTTGATCGAAACGTTGCTCCGACCAGAAACCTTGCTCTCGTTCCCCGATGCGGGCCTGCCCACGCGCCTCTCGGCCTGGCAGCGACCGGAGTTCCAGACGCCGTTCTACCAGGTGTGGTTCCGCGCGGCGGTGCATGGGGAATCGATGCCGTACACGGCCTACTACGACGAGCTGGCGAACACCGTTGCTGCTGCGTTGCAAGAGGTTTTGGTGAAGAAGGCCCCAGTGCAACAGACGCTACAGCGTTTCCAGAATGAGTACAATGCCCGATACGCCGGTGAGTGACAAGTCGCGCCCAGGGCGTCGGGAGCCGCGGCGGAGGGAGTGGCTACCGTATGCCCTCCTGGCGCCGAGCGTGCTCCTGCTTCTGTTTTTCATGATCTCCCCCGTCTTTTCTGGGGCAGTCTTGAGCCTATTCAAGACGGCGCTCAATGGGACGACGAGCTTTGTCGGCGGCGCGAACTATCGGCTGCTCCTGAGCGAGACGCGTTGTCGCACCAACCTCACCCTTTCCTTGCTCTACGTGCTTGGGAACCTCTCGTTGTCGCTTCCCTTTTCTTATGCGGCGGCGCTCTTGATTACCAAACCGTTCAGAGCAGCGCGCGCCCTGCGCGGCATCTACCTCTTGCCCTGGATTGTGGCGCCGGTGGTGAGCGCCCTGCTCTTCCGCTCCTTGGTGGATCCCACCTTTGGGCCACTCAGTTGGGTGGTCGAGAAGGTCACCGGCCAGCAGCACGTGATTCTCACGGAGCCAACCTTAGCCATGGGGACCATCATCCTGCACAGCTTCTGGCGCTCGTTCCCGTTCATGATGCTCTTTCTGGCCGCCGGCATCGCCAGTATCCCGCCGGAGGTGTACGAGGCGGCAAGAGTGGACGGCGGCAGCAGGTGGACGCAATTCCGCTACTTGACTCTGCCGCTGACCAAGGTGCATCTCGGCGTGGTGCTCGTGGTGATCACCATGTGGACCCTCCAGGACGCAGAGACCGTCTACGCCATGACCGAGGGTGGGCCGGGCTACAGCACGGAGGTGGCGGCGGTCCGTCTTTTCAAGATGTCCTTCATCAACTTCGACCTGAACGGCGGGGCGACCATCGGGATTGTTTTGGTCATCGTCGGGGTCCTGTTCATGCTCGCCTATCTGCGTTTGACCGGAGGACTGCGGGAGCCACAATGAGAGCGCGGCGCGACCTTCTGTTTTGGTGTGGCGCAGTCATCGTGCTGGCGGTGACGCTTTTCCCCTTCTTGTGGGGACTGCGCACCTCCTTTGTGGGGCAGTTCGAGTACCGTCTCCTGCCGCGCACCTGGACGCTCGAGCATTACCGGATGTTGCTCGGCCGCCCGGCTTTCCTGCTCTACTTGCGCAATAGCCTGGTGGTCTCGGTGGGAGCGATTGCCATCACTTTGATTACCTCGCTCCTGGGCGGTTATGCCCTGGCCCGCTTCCGCTTTCGGGGACAGAGCCTTGGGGTAGTGCTCATGGTGCTACCCTTGCTGCCGCCCGTGGCAGTGTTGGTGCCGCTCAGTGCCTATTTCAACAAACTTGGACTGTACAACACCCTTTGGGCGGTCATCATTGCCAATGTGGTCTTTAACCTGCCGTTCACGGTGTGGATGCTGCGCAACTTCATCGCGGCGACTCCGGTGGAGACGGAGGAGGCGGCGATGCTTGACGGCTGCTCGCGCTTAGGAGTGCTCTTCCGCGTGGCCGTTCCCATGGCCGCGCCCGGCATGGTGGCTGTGGCCGTGTTCGTGTTTATCAACTCGTGGAACAACTACCTGTACTCGTTCGCCTTGACTTCGTCGCAACACCTGCGCGTGTTGCCGCAGGGGATTCTTTCGTTTCTCGGCAGTTGGGGAACCTACTGGGGAGGACTGACCGCAGCGGGGATGGTGGCGTTGCTGCCGCCCATCACGCTCTTTTTCCTTTTCCAGAAGTGGTTCGTGGCCGGCGTTGTCGGCCAACAGTTGAAGTAAGCTTTGCCAACTGCGGCTGTGTACAGGAGGGAGGGCCATGAAATACGGAACGGTGAAAAAGTGGGACCCAGTGCGGGGCTTTGGCTTCATCCTGTCCGATGACGATGAGGACCTGTTTGTGCACGTCAATGACCTGGACCCGCGCGTGCGCTCCGGTGGGCTGGAGGAAGGGCAGCGCGTGGCATTCGATGTGCGGCGCGAGGCGAAGGGCGATCGCGCCATCAATGTCCGGGTCATCGGCAAGGGACGGGAAGAGTGACCAGGCAGGAGCTCCTCAGCATTGTGCCGGAGGCGGGTGCCGCTCCCACGCTTCCGCGGCCGGCGCATGCCGCGCTTCTGGTGATCGACATGCAGGAGGAGTTTCGTGCGGTGGCCATGCCGATTCTTGCGCCCTTGCGCGGCGTGATTGATGCATGTCGCGCGACCTCGGTGCCGGTGGTGTTCACGCAGCATGGCCACACCGATCCTGCCCGCGACGGGGGGATGCTCAGCCAGTGGTGGGGGGAGCTCATCATGAGAGGAAGCCCCGGCTGGCAATTCCTCCCCGAGGTGGCGCCGCTTCCCGAGGAGTTGGTCGTAGCCAAGACCCGCTACAGCGCCTTCTTTCGCACGTCCCTGGGCCGGGCTTTGCGCTCCTTGCGGGTCAAGGACCCCATCATCGGCGGAGTGATGAGTAACCTCTGCTGCGAGACGACCGCCCGCGACGCCTTTGTGCGCGACTTTCGGGTCTTCTTTCTGGTCGATGGCACTGCCACGGCAGACGCTGCGTATCATCACGCCACTCTGCGCAACTTGGCCTACGGCTTCGCCTACCTTGTCACCTGCGAGGAGATTGTGCGGGCCTTGCGCCAGGCGACTGGCCCGGTACACACGTCGACACCTGAGTCGAGCTGAGGTGGGATAGACCTATGCGCATCCGCAGGTTCGTTGCCGAGTTGTGTGCATTTGCTCACCGGGGTAGCTGCAGCGCCTACGAGCGCCGTGCTGCTGAGCACCTCCTGGCCACGATGCGTGCGTTGGGCCTGGCGCCATGGCTGGAGTCGTTCCGCTCCCAGAGGCGCATGACGTGGGAGCTCGTCGTGATTGTTGGCGCCATTGCCGTGGCCATGGTGGCTGCCCATTATTGGCCCCTGGGCGGGCTGTTGGTCTGCACTTTGGGCTTGCTTCTGTTTTGGGGGCACTTTTCAGTTCGCTTTAAGCCGCTGGCCCGACTTTTTAGCCGGGCGCCCTCTCAGAATGTGGTCGCCAAGCTGGGGAGTACGCAGGCGAAATGTCGCGTCGTGGTCAGTGCCCACTATGACACGGCTCGCTCCGGACTGATGTGGCACCCCAAGCAGGTGAGAAACTTTCGAGCGAACTTTCTGCTTGGCGCAGGAGTGCTGGTGGCCATCGAGTTCTCCCTCTTGCTGCGCGCGCTGGGAGTGCGCGGATGGTTGCTCGAGGTGCTGCTCGTGGCCGGGTTGGTGTACGTTTTCGCCTACCTCATTATCCTGCTGCATGCGGGGCTGGCCGCTCCGTTGGTGCAAGGTGCAGCCGACAACGCCAGCGGCGTAGCGGTGCTGTTGGACGTGGCAGCAGCGCTCAAAGAGGAGCCTCTCCGCAACTGCCAGGTATGGTTTGTGGCCACCGGCAGCGAAGAGACCGGGGCCCTGGGCATGGCCGACTTCGTGCGCCGCCACGCTGCCGAGTTACCGAGGGCCCAGACGCATTTCTTAGTCTTCGACTCTCTGGGCAGCGGTCAGCTTCACTTTTGCGTGGGCGAAGGGATGCTCGACTTGTGCCGCTTCCGCGGGCCGCTGGTGGAGATGGCGCGTGAAGTTGCCTCGCGGGGGGCATTTCGCGAAGTCACCCCCTGGGTGTACCGACTTGCCTGCACCGATGCCATTGTGCCAGCGCGGAAGGGCTATTCTACGCTGCTTCTGCTCGCCACCGACGCTGCGGGTGGTTTGCCTCACTGGCACTGGCCCACCGATACGCAGGAGAACGTGGACTTTCGCGTGTCGGAGCTGGCCTCGCGCTTCGCCTTGGCGCTGCTGCGTCGGCTGGATGTTGCCTCAGGGGGCGCATCCGCCAGTTGAAGCGCCGAGCCTGACCAGGCATGCGCAGTCCCCAGGCCTATCCCCCCGGAATTTCCTCGGTTAAGTCCGTGTGCGGGCAACCAAGACGATGCCCACGGCAAGGAACACTATGTTCCCCAGCCATGCGGCCAAGAGCGGGGGCAAGGTGCCAGTGTGGCCCAAGGATTGTCCGGTCTTGAGCAGGCCAAAGTAGAGGAAGCAGATCACCAAACTGAAGCCGAAGCTCACCGCCACGCCGCTGCGGCGCTTGCTGGAGGCAAGCGAGGCCCCGATGAGGAGAATGATGAGGTTGCTGAACGGGAAGGAAATCTTCAGGTAGAGGTCCACCAGCCAACGGTGTGATTTGCCCCCATTGCGGCGCACCTCCTCGATGAACTCGCGCAGCTCGCCATAGGACATCTCTTCTGGCTCCAATTGCACCCGCGCCAACTCCCGATGCGTGACGCCGAGGTCCGGAACATCAAGGCCGGCAAAGGCTGCTGCCTGCTCTTGCCCGTCGGAGAAGAGCCGCTCGTAGCCATTTTCCATGCGCCAGTTGCTTCCGGTCCAGCGCATGACGGGTGCATCCAGGCGCCGCCTCATCCTGGAGCCCTCGTACTCCTGGATGCTGACCCGGTAGGCTGTCTGCTGCTTGGAGTCGTAGTAGCGGATGAGCACACGTCGGTCGGCACGATCGCGCACGATGAGGTTAGTCATGCGGCGCCGAATGTTAAAGTCGTGCTTCTCGATGTAGTCCAGCTTGATCTCCCGCTTGCGGCGGTTGGCCGCTGGCGAGACCACCTCGCCCACGAAAATGTCGGCCACACTGACCAGCACTCCCAGGATGATCATCGGCGAGAGAATGCGATAGAGCGATGTGCCGGTAGCCTTCATCGCCACCAGCTCGTTGTGCTTAGCCAACGTTCCCATGCAGAACAAGCTGGCAAGCAGCACAGCCACCGGCAAACTCATGACCACGATGTGGGGCAGGTAGAACAGATAGTACTTGGCCACGATGGTCCACGACACGTGGCGATCGAGAAAGGCGTCGAGGTTCTCCACCATGTCGACCACGATGAAGATGAGGGCGAATGCCACCAGGGCAAAGGTGAGGTTGCTCAGGAAACGGCGGGCAATGTAGCGGTCAAGGATGCGCATGGGTGTCAACCTCTTCGGTGGCTCCGGCTCACCTCACTTGAGAAGAGTCGCGGCGGAGAAGCCATTGCGCTGCAACAGGTCAAGATTGGCCCGCAAGAAATTGCGCACCGTGTTGCTGCTGACCACAAAAGTGATGCCGTAGTTGATCAGCTTCAGCTCCTCCACATAGATGTCGCCCGTGTAAGGAATGTCGGGCTCTGGAGTGGGTGGTGTAGTATCCGCAGGCGGGGCCAGCAGGTAGTGCGAGTCGTAGGCAGCCGAGGTGGCCATCCCCACGTATTCCATGCGTCCCTCGCGCTCGTTGGGATGCACGACTACCCCGCCAGAGTAGCCGCGGTTGAAGGCGATGTCCAGCATGAACCTTCCGCGCCCTCGCGAGGGGCTCACCAGTCCCCTGGTGACCGCGAAGAACCCCTTGGGGAAGCCGAGCACGTAGACCTCCTGGCCAAGCTTCAGGTCTCCGGCGTCGCCGAAGCGGAAAGGCAAGGGGCTCTCTGCCATCTGCTGGCCAGCGCGAGACGTTTTGAGCAGGGCGATGTCATTTTCTCGGTCAGCGGCGACCAGTTCGCCGGCCGTCCACTCGCCGCTGCGGTGGAACACGAAGATGTCCTGTCGGTATTTGATGGACAGTTGCCGCAAGTGATTTGTGGGGCGCTTGGCATCGTCAAGAAAGTAGTGGCGGATGGTATCGGCGAAATCGACCACGTGGTTGCAGGTGAGCACGAGCATTTCGCGGCTGTTTTGCAGCAGCACCAGGCCACTGCCCGCTACCGAGCTGCTGGTGAGCTTCTGCTCGACCGGAAGGTCCACAACTCCCGGGCGCGCGTACGTGTAGTTGCGGTAGTAGGCTGAACAGGTAATTTTCACCAGCGAAGGTTCGAGAAGCGCCAGCTGGCGCACGCGCTCCTCCTGGGGCTGCGGTGCCAGTCCAGCGCGAGAGTTCATGCGGGCGCACGAGCAAACGAGGGTCACCCCCACCAGGATGGCGAGGCAAAAAGCCAACGGCAGCTTCATGGAGAACTCCCCTTTCGTAACAGCATGCGCAATCTGCCCAAATCGATTGGGGCGGTTTCGCGAGCAGTGCGGATGAGAAGGTAGACGCCGGCGGCTCCCACCAGAATGTCTGCCGACCACATGGCCCAAAACGGGCTGATGATGCGCCGGTCGGCCAGCTCCTCACCGCCGATAAGGAGCGTCCAATACAGAAGAAAGAAAAAGAGGCTGATGCCACCTCCAACTGCCCACCCGCCGCGATGCGCCATGATCCCCAGCGGCGTGCCGATGAGCACAAAGACCAGACAGGCCACTGGGATGGAGTACTTCTTGTGCACCTCTACCATGAGCTTGCTGATGCTCCTTTTCAGCGACTCGATGTTCAGCAAGGCATCGCGCACGCTGCTCCAGGTGCGGATCTGCATCTGGGTGAGCTCCAGCTTCTCGGCCCCCTGCGTCTTGGCCGAATCCCACTGGCGGAGGAGCCTGTCCACATCTTGGAGGCGCAGCTTGGACAAGGCCTTGCGTGGCAACAACGCCTGGAGGTCCCGGGCTTGAGGCTGCGTGAGCAGCTGCTTGGTTCTTGCCTCCTGGGTAGCCAGCAGCTCGCGCTTCTGGCGCACCTCGCGCAGCATGGTGCGAGCGCTCTTCTCCCGGTCGCCGCGGTATTCCGATTCGCTGCGGCTGAGGACCAGCCCGGGAACCTCAGGGGTAATGCGCATGTGCGGGAACCAGATGTGCACGTATTCGCCCAACTTACGGTAGTCGATCTTCTCAATGGCCCCGTGGTAAAGGTCCAAAGTCAGGATGCCGTGGGTCTTGTCCACGCGGATCTCGCCGCTATCGGCGAAGACCGTCTGGGTCACATCTGGCTCGCTGTAGTCGTCCACGATGACGCCCCAGAGCTTGGAATAGCCTTCTGCCTCTTTGATGATCCGCGCCGTCAGGTGGAGCGAAGGGCTCACCTCGAACACGACGCCCGGCTCGAGGGTGAGCGTAGGACGCTTGCGGGCGATATCGGCGGTGAGCAGGCGGGCGCGATGGTTCATGTCGGGCAGGATGCTGTTGCCGAACCAGATGCAGAAGGCGCAGAGGCCAGCGGCCGCCACCAGCACCGGCGCGATGATGCGGTACAAGCTGATGCCACTGGCCTTGATGGCGACAATCTCGTTGTCGGAGGAGAGGCGGCCAAATGCCATCAACACCGCCGGCAGAACGGCCATCGGCAAGGTGAGCGCCACGATCCACCCCATGTGGAGCGACAGGTACTCCACGATGAGCGCAAACTCCAGACCGCGACTCAGCAGCCGGCCCAGTTCCCGAAACAGGATGTTGAGAAGGAAAAAGAGCGTGATGACAAAAAAGGCAAAGAGAAAAGGACCGACATGTTCGCGGATAATGTACCGGGGCAATATCAGCATGAGCCACCTTGCTCCTTCCGTATGCGCTGGGAATATACCAAATTGCCTCTGGCTTTGCAAACGATTTTTCGACAGCTTGCCGCACGTCCCTGGGCAAAGTTTTCGCTTGACAAAGTGCTGGCATTTTGGCAAATTGCCCTGGTGCAAAGGGGTTCTTGCACCGTTGGCAGAATCGTGGAACTTGGCATGGATACCTTGCGCGGAACTCTACCACCGGCAAGCGCGGACAGCGGGGCGGTGGTGACCTACGACTTGGCGCTCGCGCTCGACTGGGAGTACGATTGGGACTTTGTCCGGGTCGTGGCGCAACGAGCGGAGGCCTTGGGGCTGCGTACGCTCATCGTCGGGAAGAACAATCTCGCCGGCACGCTTGAACTGCTCAACGTGGGAAGGGTGCGCATCCGCTTCCTGTTCGACCGCGCCACCGATGCTGCCCACGAGTTCTACGCCCTGCAGCGCCTCGTGGCCGAGCAGGGTGGGGAAGTGCTGGAACCTCTGGAGAAGCTGCGTTGGGCGTCGGACAAGGCGACCATGCACTTAGAGTTCATCGCCAATGGGCTGCATACCCCCTTCACTATCATCCTGCCGCCCTTTCATTCAACGGAAGAGGTGCGGTTGTCCGTGGCCGACCTGGCTCATCTGGGGCGGCCGTTCGTCATCAAGCCGGCCAATACCACGGGCGGCGGCATCGGCGTCGTCGAGGGGGCCGAAACATTGCAGGACGTCTTGGAGGCCCGCCAGGAGCACCGGCACGACAAGTACCTCCTTCAGCAAAAGGTCGTCCCCCTGGAGCGTGACGGCAAGCAATTCTGGTTCCGCGGCTACTACGTCTGCGGGCTCACGCAATGCGCCTGGTGGAACGACCGCACGCACGTGTACCAGCTGCTCAGCGCCGAAGAGATCGCACGCTACGAGCTGAGCCCGCTCTTCTCCATCGTGGAAAAGATTGCCACTATTTGCCGGCTGCGCTTCTTTTCCACAGAGATCGCCCTGAACCAGCAAGGGACATTCGTGGTCATCGACTATGTGAACGAACTCTGTGACATGCGCATGCAGTCGTGCTACGCCGATGGCGTACCAGATGAGCTCGTTGACCTCATCGCCACGCGGCTGGCTTCCTACGTGCGCGAGTTTCTCGACCGGGGCGGTGCTCCGCCCGAGGCGGGGTAGCCCTGACTGGGCTTGAACCGGGGATGTGAGGGGGTCGAACGGCGACCTGCCGCGCCTGCCGTCGGCAGGCAGGGACGCCGAATGAGAGGGGAGCTTAGAAGCGAAATGCCAATAGGGCGTGACGGGGGAGCGCGCGATAGACGGCTTTGGCATCCGCGCGCGATAGCTCTATGCGCGCTATGAGCGGCGGTACAGGTTGGCGAAGCCGGCGGAAATCCGCAAAGCCCTCCACCAGACTTGCCAGGCGATGCTGGGCCAGCACCGCGAACTTCTGAAGGCGGCCTTTTCCGGAAAACCCCTCCGCCTGGCTGACTTTGATGGTCAAATGGCGGGTGAATTCGAGGACGAACGCTACATCGCCGCTGTCAGGCGGGGGAGTCATATTGGCCAGCCTTTCCGCTTCCACGGTGTCTTTGGGCGCGTCCACCTTCTTGATGGGTGCCTTGGCGATGGTCCCCCACTCTTTGCGCAAGACAAATGGCCTGTTCAACCACTCGCCGAGCCGAGGCGAGCGCCGGGCGCGGTGCAGCGCGCCACTGGCTGAATAGCGCTGGATCTTGCACTCGCGCACCGGAACCCCTCTGATGTCCAAAGTTACCAGGCTGTCGACCAAGTCGATGCTCAGGGCAATGGAATCGGTCTTGGCGATGGTCAGGCGATTCTTGAAAAACGCCCCCTCCACCAGAAGCGGTACCAACGAAGGGTCGGGCCTTGGCTGGTTCTTGCCGCCAGATGCTTGCGCGGCGGACTCCGGCGGCAGGGGATCGAGAAGGAACGGCCAGAGGACGGCACCGACAAGAACCAGAAGGCTTGGCAACAAGAACACCAGCAGGCGGCCCCAGAAGCGAGGGCTCGGCCCTTCCGGCACAGCGTCGTCGTGCCTGGGAGTTGCTGCGAGCGATTTCCGAACGTGGCGGCGCATATCAATACACGAAAATCCTTGAGCCTTCCTGCAGCTTGTGGTAGACGATGCGCAGATCTTCGTCGCCGAGGCGGACGCAGCCGTGGGTGACCGGCATTCCCAGTAGACGCTTGTACAAGGTGCCGTGCACAAGGTAGCCGTCCCCGAACGCGAGGGCATATTCACCGAGCACGCCGAACTCGAATCTGTCCGGATGGGTGGGCGGCGGTGGTTCTCTGCCTTCTTCGATGAACGCCCAGTCGGGCTTGCGCCACACCGGTGCTTCCAGCTTGGCGTGCACCCTGAACATCCCTCTGGGCGTCTTGAATACCCAGGTGCGCTTGTCCCCGGCGCGGAGCATCACATAGCTGCCGGTGGAGCAGATCCCCTCATGCACCAGGTGGTCGCCGGACTTGACAAAGATGCGATTGTTGGCCGTGTCCACGATGAGGTAGTGCCCTGCCGGCGTAAGCCGCTTGAAGCGGCGGCGCAGTTCCGCCACGCGGCGCCGAAGCTGCCGTTCCTGCGCCGTGCGCACGCCAGAGGTTGTTGAGGGCGGCGCAGTTGCCCGCGCCGACTCGACCACCTTTTCGATGCTGCTCTCCAGTGCCGGCGCCGCGAGGAGTAACAGTAAGCCGGCTGCAATGCCCGCCGCAGCAGTGGCGAACCAATGCGGCTTGGACGCGGGCGGCAAGGCATCCGTTGCGGTTGCCTGATCCGGGGCTGAGCTGCTCATGTCAAGGTCGCTGCACATTGTAGGGCTCAGATGCTGTGGACAGCCCATTTGGCTGGCTCATTGTGTGCCGAGGGTTGCATAGTTGGTGCCGCGAAAGCATGACTCCCAGCTGCGCAGGGAGCCGACGATAGTCACCCTGGTGCCTACGTCCACCATGTCGTACAGCCGGTCCATGTCGGCGTTGCTCAGAGCCACGCAGCCATTGGTCCAGTCAAAGCCCTTTCCCCCTTCGCCGTGAATTTCGATGAGCCCGCCGATCTGTGCTCCCGGCGGCAATTGGCCGCTTCGTTTGTTAACCTCAAATTGACGGCGGTCTGCTTCGTTGGGGTAATTGATGACCAGGGCCTTGTAGTAAGTGGTGGAGCGCTTTGCCTTTTTCTGGGTGACCACGTACTGCCCCTCGGGGGTGGCGTTGTCCCCTCTGTGCCGCTTGTGCCCCATCCAATTTGGGCCGAGCTCAACCGAGAATTCTGCCACGGGCTTGCCTGCCCGGTAGACGCGGCACGTGTGCGCGAACTTGTCGACGATGACCACCGTGCAGTCGTGTTCCTTAGAATAGGCAATTGTTTCCTCCGCCCACTCTTGCCACGTGGGAACCTTGGCGAAGTAGGCGCGCACTGTGTTCGCGGAGCCATTGCCCGCCAAGCCGATGGCTTCCTTAGCCTCGCGGAGGCGCTCCGCCGCGCGCAGCACGTCTCCCCGCCGCGCGGCCGCTTGCGCCTCTAACAGAAGGAGCTCACTGCGCGTTGCCCGCTCCCGATAGGTGCTGCTTCCGGGCAAGTCTCGGAAATGCGCGCGATAGTCGTCGATCTCGCGCTGCGCTGCACTGGCTGCGGTACGAGCGTGTTCCGCAAGCGAATCCCTGGCGGCAACTGCCCGGACCTGCGCCTGAACCGCAAGGGTATAGGTGCGCTGGGCTAACTGGGCCGCGCCGCTAAAGTCCCGCTTTACGAACCAGCGCCGCCGCTGCTCCTGAAAAGCGCGCAAGGTGTGCTCCCACGAATCCTCTGCTTGCTGCCAGAGCTTGGGGGCATAGGTCGGTGCCTCTGCGTGGCGAGCAGCGCTTAACGCCATACGCGCCTGGTTAAGGAGCAGCAAAGGTGGCTTGGGCCTGGCGAACCACAAGCCAAAGTACACTGCCGCAGTACAGGCACAGGAGATGAGGGCTGCTGCCACCCAGCGCCTGTTCGGGTGGGGCGCGGCCCGCCTCGCCGTGCGAAAACGGTCCTGATTAGGGTGCATCATGCGTCGACGACATTCTGAGTTGAGTGGGCGCAAAAAGGCCTCGTTCCGCAAAGCGAGGGTCCCCTGGGTTAACGGAACGAGGCCTGAGACTACAGAGCCAAAAGCTACCTCTTCTTGGTGAGCGCAGCCTTCTTGCTGATGACTTCCTGCAGCTCATTGATCAGGGCGTTTGCCTTGTCTAGCGCGGCCTTGGCCTTGTCGCGCGCCGTCAGGTAGTCACCCTTCTCCATCGCTGCATTCGCCTCGGCAACCGTGTTGTCGACCACGCCGATATCGCTCTTAATCAGTTCCAGCGCCTGGCGACCTTCTTTGCCACGGGGGGCCTTCGCAAACAGCTTCTTGACCTGCGCGGTGGCGTCAGTCACCTGCTGAATCAGGGCGGTCGCCTCGTTCTTCACCTCTTCCCTTTTCACTGCGGCTGCCTGCGCGGCCTCCTTGGCCTTCTCCTCGGCCACCTGCAGCAAGTGCTCGGCAACGCCATACTTGCGGAAGGGGGCAAACTTGCCATTCTGCTTCTCGATCTCGGCCAGAGCGGCGTTCAAAGAGTCATTGGCGGCAGCGTACTGCTGCGGTACATAGCGATCCGCCTCTGCTGCCTTGGCGGCCTGCAACGCAGCCTTCACCGCGTCGATGCGCTCGGGATCAGGAGCCTTCGCGCAGCCGGCGACGAGCGCCAGCACGGCAACAACCGCAACCAGGGGCAAAACCATTCTGCTTCTCATGTCTCAACACTCCTTTCGTCTGATTCCACATCACAGCACTGATGACCACTCACTCCCCCATCCTCCGTGTATGCCGGAAAAAGGCCCTCGCTTTCCCTCCCAGGATGCATTTTCCCCTTTACATTGAGCTGATTTTTTCGTACCTTTGCCACCGCTGCAAGAGGTACACAAGCTGGCAAAACAGTCTCAAAGAGCGTGCCAGCTGTTCAGGCCTCTGGCTTAACCATTTTGCGGTACAAGTGGTTAACCAGGGGCATCGCATGCCGTCGCGGCTGCCTTTTTCTGAGTATCCTTATCAGAATGAAAACGACCGCCGCGAGAACGCCAAAAGAGACTTTCAAACTGATAAACGCGGATAGGCCCCCTTGGTTCCCGCGTGGCGGCACAAAATGTTCTGCAGGGTGACGCGGGCACCGATTGGGGCGGCAATGCGGAGCGCAATAGGCAGGAGGATGAGATTTCCGCTCGAGCCGGGCGGCAGAGCGGAAGGCTATGGCTACATTGAGTGAGATCATCCACGGGCACGTGGAAACACTGGTGGAGAGTGCCACCGAAACGCTGCTGACTTCCCGCTGGGGCGTCGACCTGGACTTGCCCAGCGACTTGTACACCAAGATCTTGGGGGGTATCTTCGCCCACCTCGAGCGGGACCTTCGCGGAGAGAACCGACAGGTAGCTGGTTACCAGCTCACCAGATACTACCTGCGCGAGTTTCAGTGCAACCCGCGCCTCAAACACAACTTTCACGCTCAACTTGCCATCCTCGGGGCGGCGCGCATCGTGCTCAATCACTTCCTGGTCAACACCACTTTGGAAATGAGCGACGATTTTGAGGAGCAATTTGCGCTCCTGCAGCGTGCATTCGACACGACGCTCATCTTCCTGAGCGAGTGGTGGGGCAAGGTCTACCAGGAACTGCGCGCTAAGGACCACCAGCTGATCAATGAGCTCAAGATTGTTAAAAACGACTTGCAGCGGCAGCTGGATGTCATCTATCAGATCATCAAGGAGTACCCGCTGGGAGTGGCTGACTGCGATGCGGACCTGCACGTGTTGCACTGGAATCCTATGGCAGCTCGGCTCACGGGCTTTGCCCCTGGTGACATCTTGAAGAAGAACATCCTCGAGCTCTTTCATGGGCAGTCGCGGGAGGTCTTCTTGCGGGAGATCCGCTGCGAGCGGCGCCGCCGCCACAACCTGCAGCTGCGCATCTACCGCAAGGGCGGCGACTACTTTCCGGCGATGGTCTCCATCGCCCGCCTCCGACAACCGTCCATTGGCAACGTCTACTACATCATCAGCTTCCAAGAGCTGGGCGAGCAGGTGCGTTTTGCCTCGCGGATCAGGCAGATCGACCGGCTGATGGCCATCTCCCGGCTGACCAGCGCCATGATGCATGACATCCGCAACCCGCTGAACAACATCGGCCTGCACGTCGAGCTCTTGGAGCGCCTCCTGGAAAGTGGGTCCAATGGCGTGAATCCCGAGGTGAGCGAACTCACGCGCAAGATCCAAGGACAGATCCAGCAGCTCAGCGATAGCCTCAACCACTACCTTGCCTATACCCATCTGGCCGATCTCAACATGGTGCCGGTGGAGCTGGTCGGGCTAGTCGACGGTTGGGTGCAGGATGCGGCCTACGAGGCAGCCTTGCGCAAAGTGCGGGTCCACTTCCGACGCCCGTCTTGGTCGTGCTGGGTGATGGCCGATTGGGTGCAACTGCGTCGGGTCTTTGCCAACATTTTCACCAACGCCCTGCAAGTGCTGAACGGCAGCGGGGATGTCTGGGTCGCCATGCGCCGCCGGGGGAAAAGAGTGTTGGTGGCAATCCGCGATAACGGCCCCGGCATCGAGTCGGAGCACTTGAAGAGAATCTTTGAGCCTTTCTTCACGACCAAGGAGAGCGGTGTAGGTCTGGGCCTTTTTGTGTCAAGAGAGATCGTTGCCGCCCACGAGGGGCGCATTACCTGCAGCTCGAAAGTGGGTCAAGGGGCACTTTTTTCGGTGAGCTTGCCGCAGGTGGAACAGGGAGAGGTCACCAGTGAGTGAGCTCAGCATTCTCATCATCGATGATGATGTCGAGGCCCTTCAGGCTCTGCAGAAGGGATTGACCTCGCCACGCTATCTCCTCAAGACCGCCACATCCTTGCGCAGCGGCCTCAAGACCCTGGAGAGCGAGGATGTGGACATTGTGGTCACCGACCTGAAGCTGAGGGACGGATCAGGGCTTGAGGTGGTCAACTACGTCCAGGAACACCGCCTGCAGGTCGCGGTCATTGTGATCACCGCCTACGGCTCGGTTGAGACCGCGGTGGCCTCTATCCGGAGCGGCGCCTATGACTACCTGGTCAAGCCGTTCCGCATGGCTGACCTCCAGCGGCTGCTTGACCGCCTTGGAGAGACGATACTGCTGCGACGCGAGAACGAACGTCTCCGAGAAAAGCTCGAACTTTCTCAGGCCGTGCCCAAACTTGTCGCCGTCAGCCCGCCCTTTAAGCGTGTCGTGGAGTTAGCAAAGCAAGTTGCCCCCTCGCGCAGCACCATCCTCATTACCGGCGAAACCGGCACAGGCAAGGAGCTGATCGCGGCTACCATTCGCTACCACAGCCCAAGGGCCAGCAAGCCTTTCGTCAAAATCAACTGTGGCGCCATCCCTGAGAATCTCCTCGAGGCTGAGCTGTTCGGGTACGAGCGGGGCGCCTTTACCGGTGCAGTGCGACAGAAGAAAGGGAAGATCGAGATGGCTGACGGTGGCTCGCTCTTCTTAGATGAAATTGGCGAGATCACCCCGGCCATGCAGGTCAAGTTGCTTCGCTTCTTGCAGGACGGTGAGTTCGAGAGGCTGGGGGGCACGGTTACCCTCAAAGTGGACGTGCGCATCATCGCCGCTACCAACGCCGACCTGGAAAAGAAGGTCGAGGAGGGTACGTTCCGAGAGGACCTCTACTATCGCCTCAACGTCATCGGCATTCATGTGCCACCGCTGCGCGAGCGGCAGGAGGACATCCCCTTCTTGGTGCAGCACTTTATCGAAAAGTACAACCATCTCAATGGGAAGAACATCCAGGGCGTGGAGCCGGAGGTGATGAAGCAGCTGTTGCGTCACCCGTGGCGAGGAAATGTCCGCGAGCTGGAGAACATGGTGGAAAGAGCGGTGGTGCTGTCGCAGGACAATCTGCTCCGCTCGTACCACTTTCCGGCGCTCGCCACTGGGGCAGAGGGCTCGGCGCGCAACATGGGACTGGAGGTGGGAATGTCCTTCGCCGAAATCGAACGCGTGGCGCTGCAAAAGACTTTGGAGTTCCACAACTATGACAAACAGAAGGCTGCCCGCGTGCTGCAAATAGGCCTTGCCACCCTGTACCGGAAGATCAAAGAGTACAACCTCGAGAAGCAGTAGCGGGAAGAGGCACAGAGCTCACCCCGCTTCTGGCAAGATAGCCAGCCCCAAGCCCTAAGGGAAGCTTTAAACCCGCACGTCGACCACCTCTTCTCTCATTTTGATAGCCTGCCTGAGACGCAAGCGCCCGCGATTTTCAATCTGGGAAATAGGCCCCCCAGGCGTGGCCGCCGCGACAATCTCACAGTTGTCTAACCGGCTTATACAACAGGTGGTTACATTGCCGTCCTCATCTTGGCACAGTCATTGTAAGACCTGTGTGAGCTAAGAGGAGGGGGTGTGTCTTGCATGGGCACGTGTGCCCTGTAGCTCAGAAGAGAAGCATGAATATTGTCGTCACCTTTAGCAGCAAGGATGGGCTTCTGGCTCAGTACCGAAGGAATGGCCGCCATAAGGCGGGGGCCGACATCCCTCCGGACTTTTTTGCCGAAGGGGACTCGGAAGAAACCATCCAGGCGGTAATCGATGCCCTGCGCAGTGGTGGTCACAAGGTGCAGGGTGTGGAAGGCGACGACCGAGCTGCGGCCGCGTTACGGCGCCACCGGCCAGACCTTGTCTTCAACATCGCCGAGGGGCTGTTCGGCGATTTCCGCGAGTCCTATGTGCCCATGGTGTGCGAACAGTTGGGCATCCCTTACACGGGCTCAGGCCCTCTGACTCTCGCCATCTGTCTGAACAAAGCGCGGGCGAAGGAGATTCTCAGCTACTACGGCATCCCTACGCCGCGCTTTAGAGTTGCGCAGGTGGGCGAGCAAGTAGACCTGCGCGGGCTGCGGTTCCCGGTGATTGTGAAGCCGGTGTCGGAGGGCAGCAGCAAAGGCGTTTTCAACGACTCAGTGGCCGACACGCCCGCGCAGGCGAGGCAGCAGGTGGCAAAGTGCTGGGCCACGTACCAGCAACCGGTGTTGGTGGAGGAATTCCTCGCTGGCCGTGAATTCACCGTCGCAGTCTGGGGCAACGGCGATGACTTGGAAGTGCTCCCCATCGTCGAGATCGTCTATGACGAGCTTCCTGCCGGGGCGCGCCCCTTGTACTCTTACGAGGCGAAGTGGGTGTGGGATAGGCCCGAGCAGCCACTGCGCATCTTCGAGTGCCCGGCTCCTTTGGCGGATGAAGCGCGGGCCGAGCTCCAACTGCTGGTGAAGCGGGCCTACCGTGTGCTGCACATTCGGGACTGGTGTCGCATCGACGTGCGGGCAGATGCCGCAGGTCGTCCGCACATCCTGGAGCTGAATCCGTTGCCGGGGATCTTGCCGAACCCAGAGGATAACTCATGTTTCCCCAAGGCGGCGCGCACCGCAGGATACAGCTACCAGCGGATGGTGAACCACGTAGTGGAGATTGCCGCAGCGCGATACGGGATGACCGCCGCATGAGGACGAGCCGACAAGGGCTGAAGGTGCTGGTGGCCTACGACAAGCTGGTGCCGCCAGTGGACGACGATCCGGACTGGGTTTCAGAAGCGGCTGTCAGATATGAGGTGGAGGCTGTCTACCAGGCGCTGTTGCGTCTCGGTCACCAGCCGGCCCACTTAGCCGTGGATGACATCGGATCGGCCATCGAGGAGGTACGCAGGGCCAAGCCCGACGTCATCTTCAACTTGTGTGAGGCCTACAAGGGGAAGGCGCAGCATGAGATGGCGGTGGCAGGCGTGTGGGAACTGCTGGGTGTGCCGTACACGGGTAATCCGCCTCTCGCCTTGGGCATGGCGCAGAACAAAGTAGTGGCCAAGCGACTCTTCGCCGCTGCGGGGATCCGCACTCCGGCATATCATGTCTACACCGCCGTGCCGAGACCCACGGACCTCTGCCTCCCTCTTCCGGCGATCGCTAAGCCTTCGCAAGAGGATGCCAGCCTCGGCATTACCGCGCAGTCGGTGGTGAAAGAGGCAACGCAGCTGCCGGAGGTGGTGGAGGCACTGCTGACCAAGTATCGCCAACCGGTGCTCGTGGAGGAGTATGTCGACGGCCGGGAGTTCAACGTGAGCGTGCTCGATGGCGAGCCGCCGCAGGTACTGCCGCTGTCGGAGATTGACTTTTCGGTACTGGACGCCGACACCCCGCGGATTACCAGCTACGAAGCGAAGTGGTTGCCCGACCATCCGCTCTTCCAGAGCACGCCTGCTGTGTGCCCGGCACGAGTGGAGGAGGGCCTTCGGCGGCGACTGGAGCGGACGGCACTGCGTGTGTTCCACCTGCTTCATGGCCGCGACTACGGCCGGGTGGACATGCGGCTAGACGCCAAAGGGGCGATCTTCGTGCTGGAGTTCAATCCCAACCCGGACATCTCCCCGGCGGCCGGGTACGCCCGCGCCCTCAGGGCGGCGGGGATTACCTTCGAGGAGTTTGTGGATCACCTGCTTGCGCACGCATTGAGTAGGGGTTGCAATGATCACAATTAGAAAACTGGGGCCGGAGGATCGTGCCGCGGTCTATGAGATCCTCCAGCAGACAGATATGTTTACCATGGCCGAGGTGAACGTGGCCATGGAACTGATCGACACCTATCTCTTCAACAAGGATCAGAAGGACTACCTGGTCTATGCGGCAGTTGCCGAGGGTGGACAGGTCGTAGGCTATGTATGTTTCGGCCCCACGCCGGCGACGGAGGGCACCTTCGACCTCTATTGGATCGCGGTCGCCCCGGCCATGCAGAACAAGGGAGTCGGCAAGCAACTCTTGCAGTTCGTGGAGGAGTATGTGAAGAGCCAGAGCGGTCGCCTCATCATCATTGACACGTCCTCGCAGAAGAAGTATCTGCCAACGCAGCAATTCTATTTGCGGAATAACTACACGGTGGAGGCGCGCATCAAGGATTTCTACCGTCCAGGTGACGATAGACTGATCTTTGCCAAGCGCCTCAACGCAACGCCTGAAGGAGGGCAAACACCACATGGAAGGCTGGCGGCGACAACTACAGCGGAGCATCACCAGCGCTGAGCAACTGGCCAAGAAGTTCAACATTTCATTGGAGGACCTGGAGAGAGTAGAACGCCAATTCAAGATCCGCATTACCCCGTACTACCTTTCGTTGATAAAGAGCAAGGGCGACCCGCTCTATAAGCAAGTGGTGCCCGACGTCCGCGAGCTGGAAGACAGTGAGCTTTTTCAGGACCCACTGGCCGAGGACAAAGATTCGCCGGTCAACAACATCGTGCTCCGCTACCCTGACCGGTGCCTGTTTTTGATCTCGCATGTGTGCGCTTCCTACTGCCGGTTCTGCACGCGCAAGCGCAAGGTGGGCGACCCGAGCAAAATCAGCATGAAGTACATCGACGAGGGGATCGAGTACATCGCGCAGCACCCTGAGATCCGGGACGTGATTCTCTCGGGCGGGGATCCGCTGCTGCTCAGCGACGAAATGCTCGGCTTTGTCTTGCAGAAGCTTAGGCGCATCCCCCATGTGCAGATCATCCGCATTGGTACGCGCGTCCCGTGCTTCCTGCCCCAGCGCGTGACCGCCAAGCTCGCCAAGCTGCTCAAGAAGTTCCACCCCTTGTACGTCAACGTCCACTTCAATCACCCCGACGAGCTGACGCCTCTTGCCGTGCGTGCGCTCGCTCGTCTGGCAGACGCGGGCATCCCCCTGGGCAACCAGACGGTGCTGCTGAAGGGCGTCAATGACGACCCGGAAGTGATGAAGCGGCTCGTACAAAAACTCTTGCAGGCCCGGGTGCGGCCTTACTATATTTACCAGGCCGACATGGTTTTCGGTACGGAGCACTTCCGCACACGGGTAGAGAAAGGGCTGGAGATTATCAAGGCGCTGCGGGGCTGGACCTCCGGCTTGGCGGTGCCACACTTTGTCATCGATGCCCCTGGCGGTGGTGGCAAGATTCCGCTCCTGCCCCATTACGTCGTGGCCATGGATGAACGCGAGGTGGTGCTCCGCAACTACGAAGGGTGCATATTCCGCTATCGGCAGCCGGGATCGCGCACGGTTCCGGTCAGCGCAGCCTCAGAGCTTGAGCTGGTTGGCGCGTTGCCAGAGGAGGCAGACCTGCTGGCGTAGGCCGAGGTCTGGCCTCAGGGCCCTGTCGACCGAGTACTGGGCTCGCTTTGGCCTTCCCTGAAATGTGTCGGGTGGAGGGATGGAAAAATACGTACAGCAAGCCCTGCAGGGCGGAGCGACGGCGTGTCTCGAGATTCCCGTCTCGGCGGTGAGCGTGGCCGAATGGGTGCGCCTGAAGTGCCAGTACGGGTGCGGGGGCTACGGCGCCTGCCTTACCTGCCCGCCTCATAGCCCCACGCCGGAGGTGACTCGTCGCTGGCTGGCGGAATACCAGCGGGGGCTGTTGCTGCGCTTCGACCGCAACCCGGCAGAGGGCGAAGAGAAGGTGCGACTGCTCGGGCGCAGGCTTGTGGCGGAGTTGGAACGGCGCTTGTTCTTGGACGGCTACTACAAGGCCTTCGCGTTGGGCGCGGGCCCATGTCCGCTGTGCGACGAATGCGACGTCACCAAGCCATGCTCGCATCCGCGGCTGGCGCGGCCGGCCATGGAAGCCTGCGGCATCGACGTCTATGCGACAGTGCGCAACGTAGGGCTCTCGTTGGAGGTGGTCACCTCCGCAGATGCGTGCTATGATCTGGTTTCCCTGGTGCTGGTGGAGTAGGCGGGCGGTCCTTCCTCGGCCCGTGAGGCAGGGACGCATGCGACCAGGAGCTGGGGCGCACCAGGTGTGATTGTGCGGTGTGCAACGGGCAGGGACCGCAATGGCGTCCGCATGGGGACGCCATTGCCGTATGCAGACGCAAGAACGAGCGGCTTGGCTACCTGTTGCTGGGAGCAATGGAGAGACACAAGGCGAAACTACTTCTTGAAGACGGCACCGTGATGTCGGGATGGGGCTTCGGCTCCGCCGGTTCCACCGCCGGCGAGGTGGTTTTCACCACAGGCATGGTGGGCTACCCGGAGTCGCTCACCGACCCTTCCTACAGCGGGCAGATCCTTGTGTTCACCTACCCCCCGATGGGGAACTACGGTGTGCCAGGTGATGAGCCCCGCGGCCCTGTCTCCGCAAAGTTCGAGTCCCAGCGCATTCACGTGTCGGGCGTGGTCGTCTCCGAACTCTGTGACCAGCCGAGCCATTGGGACAGTGCTCTTTCTTTGGACGAGTGGCTTCGCGCTGAAGGGGTGCCGGGGATCTTCGGGGTGGATACGCGCATGTTGACCAAACGCCTGCGGGAAAAGGGGACGATGCCGGGCAAGCTGGTGGTGGGAGCTGGGCGAGAGCCGGCCCTTTGGGACCCAAACAAGGAGAACTTGGTCGCCAGGGTCAGCGTGCAGGAGCCGCAGCTTCTCGGCGACGGAACCAAGCGGGTGGTGCTCATTGATTGCGGCTGCAAGCACGGCATCCTGCGGAGCTTATTGGCCCGCAAGGTGAGCGTGCTCCGCGTGCCCTGGGACTATGACCTCTCCCGCGAAGACTACCACGGGGTGGTGGTGTCGAATGGCCCTGGTGACCCCAAGATGGCCCGTGCCGCTATCCACACCCTCCGCAAGGTGCTGGAAGGGGAAAAGCCCGTGCTCGGCATTTGTCTCGGGAACCAGCTCATTGCGCTCGCGGCCGGGGCGAACACCTACAAACTGAAATTTGGGCATCGCAGCCAGAACCAGCCGTGTATCGAGGTTGGGTCCAAGCGGTGCTTCATCACTTCGCAGAACCATGGGTATGCGGTGGACACGCGCACCCTGCCCGAGGGGTGGGAGCCGTGGTTCGTGAATGCCAACGACGGTACCAACGAGGGTGTGCGTCATCGAGCGAAGCCATTCATGGGAGTGCAGTTCCATCCCGAGGCCTGCCCTGGGCCGGTGGACACAGGCTTTCTCTTTGACGAATTCGTGGGGCTGTTGTGAACGCTCTTCCCAAAAAGGTACTCGTGCTGGGCAGCTCGGCCCTGAAGATTGGCGAGGCTGGCGAGTTCGACTATTCTGGCAGCCAGGCCATCAAGGCCCTCAAGCAGGAGGGGGTCACCGTCGTTCTGGTGAACCCAAACATCGCCACCATCCAGACTTCGGACTATCTTGCCGACGAGGTTTACTTCCTGCCGGTGACTCCGGAGTTCGTCACGCAGGTGATCGAGAAAGAGCGCCCTGATGGTATTTTGCTTGGCTTCGGGGGGCAGACGGCCCTCAACTGCGGCTTACGCCTGCACGATGAAGGGGTGCTCGACCGGCTCGGGGTCGCAGTGCTGGGTACCTCGGTGGAAGGGATCCGCCGCACCGAGGACCGCGGCCTTTTTGTGGAGTGCCTGACCGGCATTGGCGTCAAGACCCCGTGCAACCAGGCGGTCACCTCTACCGAGGAAGCGGTGAGCGTGGCCAGGAGCATTGGCTATCCGGTGATGGTACGGGTGGCCTATGCCCTGGGTGGACTTGGCTCCGGCGTGTGCGTGGATGAAGAGGCCCTGCGCGAGCGGACCAGCAAGGCCTTTGCGTTCACCCCGCAGGTGCTTATCGAGGAATTTCTGGACGGGTGGAAAGAGGTCGAGTACGAGGTGGTGCGCGACCACTTCGACAATTGCATTACCGTGTGCAACATGGAAAACTTTGACCCCATGGGCATCCACACCGGTGAGAGCATTGTGGTCGCGCCGAGCCAAACCCTCAACAACCGTGAGTACCACCTCTTGCGCGAAGTGGCCATCAAAGTGGTTCGGCACCTCAAGATTGTGGGGGAGTGCAACATCCAATTTGCGCTCCATCCGCGCGATGAAGACTACCGCGTCATCGAGGTCAATGCCCGCCTGTCGCGCAGTTCTGCTCTTGCCTCCAAGGCGACTGGCTATCCCTTGGCGTTCGTGGCCGCGAAGTTGGCGCTGGGGCACAGCCTCACCGACTTGGAGAATTCCATCACCAAGGTGACGAAGGCGTGCTTCGAACCGGCTCTGGACTATGTGGTGGTCAAGGTGCCGCGCTGGGACCTGAGCAAATTCCGCATGGTCTCCCGCAGAATTGGCTCTGGCATGAAGTCGGTGGGTGAGGTGATGGCCATCGGCCGCAAGTTCGAGGAGGCGCTGCAAAAGGCCCTGCGCATGTTGGAAATCGGCGCGGTGGGACTGGTCGCCAACTGCTGGCACCCCATTGCGGACTTGAAGAGAGAGCTGTGCGAGCCCACCGATCGCAGGGTGTTTGCCATCGCCGAGGCGCTGAGGGCCGGTCTCTCTGTGGAGCGTGTGTACGAGCTCACCCACATCGACCCCTGGTTCTTGCACAAGATTGCCAATATCGTTGCAATCGAAGGTGAGCTCAGCCGGACCAAGAGCGCAGTTTCTGCGGCGCTGCTGCGTCGGGCAAAGCAGCACGGATTCAGCGACCTCCAGATAGCCCGCCTCACCGGATTGAGCGAAGCCCAGGTTCGTGGGTTGCGGAAACGGCGCGGCATCGTTCCGGTGGTGAAGCAGATCGACACCTTGGCGGCCGAGTATCCCGCGCAGACCAACTACCTCTATCTCACCTACAACGGCAGCGAAGATGACGTCCCCGCAGGCCACGAGCAGGCGGTGATGGTGTTGGGTTCCGGCGCGTATCGGGTGGGGAGTTCAGTGGAATTCGACTGGTGCTGTGTGAGCACCGTCCACACCCTGCGCCAGTTGGGCTACCGCACTATCATGGTGAACTACAATCCCGAGACCGTCAGCACCGACTATGACGAGTGTGACCGCCTGTACTTCGACGAGCTGAGCTTCGAGACCGTGCTGGATATCTACGAGAAGGAGAACCCGCTCGGGGTCATCATCTCCGCAGGGGGACAGATCCCGAACAATCTGGCAATGAAATGCCATCGCGCGGGCGTGCGCGTGTTGGGCACCTCACCGGTGGACATTGATCAGGCCGAGGACCGGCGCAAGTTTTCCGCCCTCTTGGACAGTCTGGACATCGACCAGCCTGCATGGGAGGAACTGGAGAGCTTGGCCTCGGCCCAGGAGTTTGCGCGAACGGTGGGTTACCCCGTCTTGGTGCGACCGTCCTACGTGCTGAGTGGCGCGGCCATGAGCGTGGCCTCCAACGACGCCGAACTTGCCCGCTACTTAGAGCGCGCCGCTGAGGTGTCCGTCGACCACCCGGTGGTCATCAGCAAGTTCTTCGAGAACGCCAAAGAGATCGAAATCGACGCGGTGGCCAAGGATGGGCAGCTGGTTGTGTACGCGGTGACCGAGCACGTGGAGAACGCCGGTGTACACTCGGGGGATGCCACCATCGTGTTGCCGCCGCAGCGCACCTATCTGGAGACCATGCGCCGGGTGCTGCACATCACGCGCCGCATTGCCGAGGCCCTGCGTATCAACGGACCTTTCAACATTCAGTTTCTGGCCAAGGATAACGAGGTCAAGGTCATCGAATGCAACCTGCGCGCCTCACGGAGCTTTCCATTTGTGTCCAAGATCGCCAAGGTGAACTTTATCGATCTGGCTACCAGAGTGGTCATGGGTCTGGAAGTGCCGAAGAACTCTCGCTCCCTGCTCGACTTGGAGTACGTGGGCGTTAAGGCCCCCCAGTTCTCCTTCACCCGCCTGGAAGGTGCGGACCCCACGCTCGGGGTGGAGATGGCCTCGACAGGAGAGGTTGCCTGTCTTGGCGATGATTTTGAGGAGGCATTTCTCAAGGCTCTCCTTGCGGTAGGGTATCGGCTGCCCATCAGGTCGGTTCTTCTGTCAACTGGCCCTATCGAGAGCAAGGCGGAGTTCTTAGGCAGCGCCAGGGTATTGGCCAGCATGGGCATTACTCTGTACGCCACCGGCGGCACTTGTCGCTTCTTGGAGGCGAACGGCGTGCACTCCATCCATCTCCACTGGCCGCTGAGCGGCAAGTCGCCCAGCACCGTGCAGTACATCAGCCAGGGGAAGATCGACCTGGTCATCAACATCCCCAAGAACTATCAGGAAGAAGAGCTTACCAACGACTACATCATCCGCCGCACCGCCGTGGACTATAACGTGCCGGTGATTACGAACATGCAACTGGCGCGGCGTTTTGTCGAGGCCATGGCGCGAAAATCGCCCGCCCAGTTGCAGATCAAGAGCTGGCGCGAGCACGGCCTTTGACTGCTCCATTGCCCGCCAGCGTTGGGCAATGACCTTGCCCCTTGCACCCAACCGGCAGAGCGTGAGCGGAAGGTCCCGGTGGCACGCTTGATGCTTTGCCCCTTTTCTGGCTTGACTTTCTCGTGTACAAAACTTAAATTAGCGTTGCAAACACTGAGAGGGTTCGAATCGCGCCTTGGCGGAGGGAGGACAGATGAGCGAGAATCCGGAGTCCGTGCAAAAGACCAGTGCCAGTGGGCAAGCTGTGGCCGCCTTTGTCTGCGGCCTGTGCGCAGTCCTTTTTGGCAGCTGGTGTTGCTGTCTCTGGTTGCCCTTGGGGGTGATTGCCATGGTGCTTGGCAAGCAGGAGGAGCGCGCCATCGCCGAGGGCAGGTCTCCTGTGCAAGGGCGCGCCTTGGCGCAATGGGGATTTTGGCTTGGGCTGGTGGGCCTCATCATGGGCGTGCTGCTGGTGGTGGTTATCTCGTACTTCCTCAGGTATTGGCTTACCTTCCCGGGACGACTGTCGCATATTCGTTCCTTCTGAGGAAGCGCGAAAACAGGAGGTAGGCCGGAGGTACACCACTGCCCCTTTGGCAGCCGCGGCAGGAGGCGCATCGCGCCCCAGGGAGAGACTGCAGCGAACGGATTAGGCAAAGCTGACGCGGGCAAGGGTCGGGTCCTTGGCGGTGCGCAGGCACGGCAAGGGTGGTGCCGGGAGTCGAGGTGAGAAACAGAGCGATTTTTCGAGCATGGGCGGCTTCACTGGCCAGCTTGCTGCTGGCCAGTGGGCTCAGGGGCCAACCCCGCCAGGTGCCTGAGAGGGGCCTCGGTGCGATCACGGAGCAGAGCGTACGCTCATGCGTTGCCTTCTTAGCCTCGGACGGCATGCGGGGGCGGGACACGCCCAGTCCTGAGCTGGATAGCTGCGCAGCGTTCCTGGCCACGCGCATGCGGGCAGCGGGCCTGCTGGCGTTTTTCCAGCCGTTCAATCTCTTAGGGGCGCGCCTCGGGGAGCCGAATAGTGTGGTGTTGACCGTGGACGAGAAACACTTTGTCTACCGGCTCCGCCAGGATTTTGTCCCGCTCTCCCTGAGCAGCAGCGGGGAGGTGGACGCCCCAGTGGCCTTTGCCGGCTATGGCATCACTGCCCCTGAGTACGGCTACGACGACTATGAGGCAGTGGACGTGCGGGGCAAAGTGGTGCTGGTCCTCACCCACGAGCCGCAAGAGCAGGATTCGAGCAGTGTGTTTGACGGGACGCGAGAAACGGAGCATTCGGCCCTGCAGCAGAAGGTGTGGAACGCGCACGCTCGTGGCGCCGTGGGCGTGCTGGTGGTGACCGACCCGAACAACCACCGCTTCGAGCGTCCGGCAAGCGAGTGGACATCCTCCGGAAAGTTAGGGCGTGGATGGTCAGCGTTCACTTTGGAGGAACGCCAGGGGGCGTCTCTGATCGTGATGCGCGTGGGCAAACGCCTGGCCGAAGATGTGCTTGCGCCGAGCCGGCGCTCCCTGAGCAGGCTGCAGGCGGAAATCGACAGTCTACTTGTGCCCCAGAGCTTTGTCGTCCCTGGGGTGACGGTGCACATGTGCGCGAACCTGGAGCAGAAACGCCTGCCCACCCAGAACGTCGTGGCCGTGCTCAGAGGCGGAGACCCGAAGCTCAGGGACGAGGCGGTCGTCATTGGCGCGCACTATGATCACATCGGGACGCGCAACGACACGCTGGTTTTCAACGGGGCGGACGACAATGCCTCAGGCACGGCAGGCTTGGTTGCGATTGCTGAGGCGTTTGCTGCGCTCGGGAGTCCCCCAAGGCGCACGGTGGTGTTTGTTGCCTTTGCCGGGGAGGAGAAGGGCCTGTACGGTTCGCGCTACTACGCCGCCAACCCCGTCTTCCCCTTGCGCACCACGGTGGCGATGTTAAACGTGGACACGATCGGCCGCAACGACACCGCCGCCGTGGAGGTCGACGGCACAGGGCATTTTCCCTGGTTGCGTGACGTGGTGGAAAGGGCCAATGCAAGCATTGGGCTGCGACTCCGCTACAGCGCGCGCAAGACGGCGCCTGCATCCGATGCGACACCATTCTACTGGCGGAGGGTTGCGGCGCTCAACTTCACCACCGGGCTGCACCAGGACTATCATCAGCCCACTGACGACGTGGACAAGCTGATGCTCCCACACCTTGTCGAAGTGGCTCGCTTAGTGTTTGGCACGGCGTGGCTGCTGGCCAATGAGGACTTGTTGCCCTATGTCGGGCAGGAGCCTCACGGCTCTGCTGTTCGGCAGAGCCAGCGGCAGTAGAGGGCTGACCGCGCATGTCCGAGATCGAATGCGTCATGGCCGACACGACAAGGCTCGTGCTCCCTGCGGATTACCTCCCGCGCCTGGGGTTGCGCGAGACAGAGCACGCCATCAAGTTCATCAAAGACCGCTTTGAGGCAGCCTTAGCGCGGGAGCTCAATCTGACCCGCGTTACGGCGCCGCTTTTTGTGCTCGCCAATAGCGGCGTGAACGATACTCTGACAGGCAGGGAAGCACCGATTTCGTTCTGTGTGGCCGACCTGGCCACGGAGGCAGAGGTCGTGCAGTCGCTGGCCAAATGGAAACGCCTGGCCCTGGCAGACTATGGCTTTGGCCCCGGGGAAGGGCTGTACACGGACATGAACGCCATAAGGCCCAACGAGACGCTGGACAATCTCCATTCGCTGTACGTCGACCAGTGGGATTGGGAGTTGGTGATGACCGCTGAGGAGCGGCGGCCGGCGTTCCTGAAGCGCATTGTCCGCAAGATCTACAAGGTCATCCGCGCCATGGAAAGGGCGGTGTGCACGCGGTTTCCGCAAGTTGGCCCGCCGTTTTTGCCGGCGCGCATTGCGTTTGTTACCGCCGAAGAGCTTGCGCAGCGGTATAGCGGCCTCGCGCCACGCGCCCGCGAAGATGCCATTTGCCAGGAGCGCGGGGCGGTGTTCATCATGGGCATCGGTGCGCCGCTGAGCGATGGTCAGCCTCACGACCTGCGCGCCCCCGACTACGACGACTGGACGACCACGATGGATGGTCAGACCGGACTCAACGGCGACATCTTGGTCTGGTACCCAGTGCTGGGATGCGCGATGGAGCTTTCGTCGATGGGGATCCGAGTGGACCAGGACGCCTTGCGTAGGCAGCTCGCGGCCTGTGGAGAACAACGCCGAGAGATGCTCTACTACCACCGGCGCCTGCTGCGCGGAGAGTTGCCTCTCTCCATCGGCGGCGGCATCGGACAGTCGCGACTGTGTATGCTCTATCTGCGCAAAGCGCACATTGGCGAGGTGCAGGCGGCAATTTGGCCGAAAGACGTCAGAGAGGCGTGCCGCAAACATGGCATCCCGTTGCTGTGAGCCGATCATGGGGCTCAGCAGAGACCGTCGGGAGGAACACGAGCAATGGCTGGACGCAAGATCGACAACCGACAGAAGAAGGTGGTTACCCCTAAGCGGGAGTATGGTAAGGACCGCGGGCACTTCCAGCGGCAGAAACAGGCGCAGCGTCGTCAGCAGGGCGGCGCGCCAAAGCGTTAATCACACAGGAAGGAGGCAAGCGCTGTGAAACGCCTGCTCATCAATCCGAAAAACCCGCAGGGGAGGCTCATCCGCCGCGCGGCGGCGGTGCTGGCCGACGGCGGGGTGGTCTGCTACCCCACCGACACCGTGTATGGGATCGGGTGCGGCATATTCCACAAGAAGGCCAGCGAGCGGATCTACAGGCTAAAAGGCAAAGGGCACAGGGATCCGCTGAGCTTCATCTGCCCGAGCCTGCAAGGCATCGCCCAGTATGCGCACGTCTCTGACCATGCTTACCGGATTATGCGCAGGCTCTTGCCCGGCCCCTACACGGTCGTTCTCCCGGCCACGCGCTTGGTGCCCAAAATGATGCTGTCCAATCGCAAGACCGTGGGCATCCGCGTACCGGACAACCGCATCTGCATGATGCTGTTGGAAGAGTTCGGGAAGCCCATTGTCAGCACCAGCGCCTCTTTGCCCGGCCGTGAGATTCTTCATGACCCCGATGAAATTGCCGAAGCGCTTGCCCCCCACATTGACCTTTTCTTGGACTGCGGCCCGCTGGGGCTGGAGCCGTCGACCGTAGTTGATTTGACCGGGGAGGAGCCGGTGATAGTGCGCCAGGGCAAGGGGCCCATTGACCTGCTGGTCTGAAAAATGAGGAGAGAGAAGGTGAGAAGGGACCGCTTTTTCGCCAGCGCAGCCATCGTTGCTGCCGTCGCTTTGCTTGCGGGTTGCGTGCGCATTCCGACGGTCACCCCGGAGATGCAGGCGACCGTTGAGCAGGTGGGAAAGGAGTTTTGCCCAGACGAGCGCCTGGCGTTGTACGCGGTTCAGGCACACCCAGGGGTCAACGGGATTGTGCTCACCGGGCAGACCACTTCGGCGGAAGCCAAGCAGGCCCTGCTTTCGCGGCTGCAAGGGGTTGGCCAGATCCCCCTGGTGGATAGCATCGTGGTGCTGCCCGACCCGCAACTGGGCGAGGAACGATTCGGCCTCGTGCGGGTCAGCGTCGCCGACCTGCGCAAGGAGCCTTCCTTCAAGGCCGAACTCTTAGATCAAGTTCTGCTCGGACACAAAGTGGACTTGCTCAAGCGCAATCGGGGGTGGTACTTCTGTCGTGCGGAAGACGGCTACTTGGGCTGGATCGCCGACGAGAGCATAACTCCGGTGCACGCAGCTGGGTTGCGGGAGTGGGAGAGCAAAAAGCTGCTGGTGGTCAAGGAGCATTGGGCGCGCGCGTATGCCTCGCCAGGAGAAGGCGCAGGGCCGATCAGCGATCTGGTGCGCGGCAATTTGTTGGCGGCAGTCGGCGCGCGGGGTGCCTGGTACGAAGTGCTCTACCCGGACGGACGCGTGGGCTTTGTGCACAGCAGCATTGTGGCCGATTATGACTCGTTGCGTGCCCACATCGTCGCCACGCCCGAGGCCATCGTGGCCGACGCGCGGAGCTTCATAGGCTACCCCTACGTGTGGGGCGGCACCTCAGCCAAAGGCATGGACTGCTCGGGGTTGACCTTCATCGTGTTCGGCTGGCACGGGATTGCACTGCCGCGCGATGCCAACATGCAGGTGACCGTCGGGGAGCCGGTGCCCATCGATTCCACCTTCAGCCAGGCGCGCCCCGGGGATCTGTGTTTTTTCGGTCCCAGCCCGGAACGGATTACCCACGTAGGCATCTACGCAGGCAACTACCAGTTCATCCATAGCAGCGGGATGGTCAGTCAGGACAGCTTCAATCCCAAGGATCCTAACTTCAATGCCTACCGCACGCGCACGCTGCGGCAGATCAGGCGAGTGCGCAGATGAGTACTGCGACAAGAGTGGGCGTCAACATCCGCCCGTTGCTCAGGCAGGATCTGGTGCCCATAAGCCGCCTCATCGCTGAGGCTTTTACCACGGGGCGCGAGGAGGACGGGTATGCGGATATCCACGTGCCGCCGTGTCGGATCGAGATGCTGGAGATGTACCTTTCCACGACGCCCCCTGGGTGCATCGTTGCCCAACGGGGTGATACGGCAGTGGGTGTTGCCTTCTCGCACCTCTACGGCACCACGGGATGGATAGGCCCAATCGCCGTTGCGCCGCAATGGCAGGGACGGGGCGTGGGTACGCAGATCACGCGGCACAGCGTCGATTTCCTGATGAACTCCGGGTGTGCCACGATTGGCTTAGAGACCATGCCGCGCAGCTCTCGCAATCTCGGCTTCTACCTGAAGCTGGGCTTCGTGCCGCAACAGCTCACGTGCGAGCTGATACGCCCGGTGGCCAGAGCCGGGGCGACGGAGTTGAGGGCGGGTATCCAGGTGCGGCGGTTCAGCCAGGAAGATGAGCATGGTTCTTGGTCTTTCTTGGGCAGAGCGGCCGAACTGGCGAACGGCGTGGCCGAGGGGACTGACTACGCGCCGCTGATCCGGCAGACGCGAACATTTCGCTTTGGGGAGACCTTCCTTTTGGAGCGGAACGGGAGCGCCCTGGCGCTGGCCGTGGTGCACACCGAAGCGTACTTCATGGGACAGCAGCGCAACCTCGCTCGCTTAGTCGTCGGGGTGGTGCCGGAGCAGTGGCGCGAGGAACTTTTCCCTGCGCTCGTCAATTTGCTCGAAGTGCACGCGCGCCGGGAGGAGCTGGAACTGCTCTGCCTGCGGGTGCCGGCAAACAGCCATTGGGCCCTGCGCTGGGCGCTGAACCACGGTTTCAAGATCATCCATTCCGACCTGCGCATGACCTTGGAGGGCTATCCAGAGCGCGTGAAGGGTGGGGCAGTGCATCTGAACAGGTGGGAGTGAAAAAGCACGGGGCACCTCCCGGCTTACGGTGCACAATTCGTGGGATGCGATGCGGTGGGCGATGGGCTGGCGACAAGCATGACCAAAGCGCAGCGCGCAAAGCGCGGCGGGCCTCCAACCACGAAAGTCATCTCCGCAAGTCGCCGCGTAGACATGGTGGCGGGCTATCCGGATGAGCTGGCCGCCATCCTGCAGAGCAGATTCTCCCCGGACGAAGTGCACACCGTCGTCATCTGGACCAAGAATGGCGCTAACCTGCTGCTGCATGCCACGCTGCGCAAGGCCCTCTTGCGCTTTGAGCAGTTGTACGTGCACTACAGCATCACCGGCATGGGCGGGACGTTTCTGGAGCCAGGCATCCCTCCGGCCCAAGAGGCGCTGGCCCACTTGCCGGGGGTGATCGAGCTGACCAGAAGCCCAGAGCGGGTGCGGCTGCGCTTCGACCCCATTGTGCATTTGCGCCTCCCGGACGGACAGCGCTACACGAATCTGCCCCACTTTGCCGAAATCGCCGCAGCCTGCGCCGCGCTTGGGGTGCGCGACGTGTCCACGAGCTGGTTGCAGGTCTACCGGAAAGTGGCAAACCGGCTAGGGCGCGCCGGCATAGAGCCGGAGGAGCCGAGCGCAGAGGCCTGGGCAGAGGAGGCGCGCCAGGTGTTGGAGGTGGCCGCGCGCTTCGGATTGCGGGTGCACGGATGCTGTGTGCCGGGCTGGCCGCCTTCACGGTGCATCGACGGCTTTCTTCTGACGAGGCTGCACCCGCGAGGGTTGGCCTGTTCCACCCGGCGCGCCACAGGACAAAGGCCGCTTTGCGGTTGCACGGAAAGCATAGACATCGGGTGGTACAAGAGCTGCGTGGGCGGCTGCCTGTACTGCTACGCCAACCCCAAGCCCATTGGGACTGAGAAAGCAGCCCTACCCCTTATCCTGCCGTAGTGCAGGCTTGTTTCCTACTGCTCCTGCCGTCCGAGGGAGGTTCCCGGCGCTCGCACCCACCTGCTCAGCCTGCTCGGCCCGGCAGCGCCGGTTTCCAAGACGTAGAGGATATCACCGGCAGCGCAGAGGGCAACGTTTTTGGGGGCACGCAGGGGCGGCGACCCACCGTGGAGAAAGCCGACCACGTTCCCTTCCCCGTCCAGAACGGTGATGCGGCCGGCAGGCATGTGGGAAACAAAGACCGTCCCTCGCCGGTCGGTATGGACACTGCCCTTGCCGATCCCGCGCACGGGCAAGCTGCCTTCTCGCTGGTACTGGGAGCTCGTGCCGCTAACCTCGCCGCGCCATACCTGCACCGTTCCTTCCGACTCGCTGGCCACGTAGACTCTGCTTCCATCCGGGGAAGCGGCTAAGCCATTTCCCACTGAGCCATCCCCGAAAGGGCCGTTTTCCATCTCCTGCCAGGTGGCATCGTAGACGTGCCAAAGCGCCCGGCCACTCTCTGAGACGAAGGCATGGCCGAAGCGGTCGAAATCTATGCATCCCACAGGATAGGGCAGCTCGAGGCCAGGGAGGCCTCGCCCGTCAGGGCCAAAGCGGAAGATGAGCCCCGGGGACGTGGCACAGCCGATGTGGATGACGCCCCGACCGTCCACAGCCAGGGTAGTCGGACTGCGCAGAGCCACAAGTTGATTGCTGGCGGTGAGGCCCACGCGCACCGGCGAGGAGTCTTTTTCGCTTCCATCTGGGGCAAGCACATGGGCGCAGCGGTCTTCAAGGGAGCTGACCCACACTTGGCCAGTGGAATCCACTGCCACCGCCGCGGCGTTCCACACCAGCGGGCCATACTCGCCTTGACAAGAGAAGAGAGGCTGGCTGAAGTCGACCACGATGGCCGTGACCGGACTGTAGCCGAGGTTGCGCCTCTTGGGGTCGGCGTTGTCTCTGGCAAAGACGCGGAGCAGCAGCTCGGTTCCTGCCCTTTGAGCTGGAACCTCCTGGTCGGTGATGTACCAACCCTCCTGCGAGGACAGGGCAGACATCCGGAGTTCGCGCATCTCCTCTCCCTTGCCCGCCATGCTCCACACCAGGTGTACACCCTGGCCTTCCGAGCCGGTACTGTCGTCGTACACACCACTCGGGTCGCTGATGTGGCAGAGCACCTTGAACGGCTCCCCTTCGCGGACCACCGGCGGGGCGGTGAACAACGCCGGGATGAGTGGCCCCTGTACGTCTTTGGGCGAAGTCTTCCAGGCCAGCTCAGGCAGCGGCGTGGGTTCGGGCTGCACCGCCATCAGATTCTGGACAGCCCCAGGGGTGGCCGCGTGCTTCGGGAAAAGGGCCTGGTAGGAGAACAGGGCAAAACCCTGGGCGCCAAGGCGGCGTGCTATCGCCACCTGGGTGCGCCAATCTGCGGTGGCATCGATGCCAGGACAGACCAAGCGGCCTTTGTCGTCCTGGAGGTGGTCGGCGGCCAGGCGGCGAAAGAGGGTAGTGTCGCTGGTGTAAATCATGGGGAAGAGGACATCGATGATCCCCATGGCCAGCCAGCGGTGGCTATCCTGCAGGAAAAGCTGTTTGCCGGTCTGCGGGTCACCGATCACCGCGCTGGAGACCACCGCATCAGGCCTACGAGCCTTGACGGTGCTATAGAGCACGGTGAGCAGGCGGGTCAGGGCGCTGCGGCGCCATTCGTCCCAGGCGGCCGGCGCTTCTGCAGGCGAGCGACCATCGTTGTACAGGCGAAACTGCATGAGCGAAGGCAAGTCAAATGAAAAGCCCGGTCCTGGAAAGCGGAAGTAGTCCAAGTGGATGCCGTCTACGTCGTATCGCTCGAGGAGCTCAACGAACAACCTGTGTAGGTAGGCTTGTACCTCCGGATTGGTGGGGGAGAGCCAGGTGTAGTGGCTGTTAAGGTGTTGCACGGCGCCCTCGGGATCCACCATGAACCAGTCACGGTGGGAATTCCAGAGCTGCTGCGGGTTGGCCGGGGGAGCCGTCCCGCGCCAGCCCGGGTAGACGTTGACCCAGGCATCGAGCGCAATGCCCCGCGCGTGCGCCTCGTCGATGGCCATCTGCAAGGGATCCCAGCCCGGGTCCTGGCTTCCAAACTCCTCTGCCCAGGGTTCGATGCTCGAGCGATAGCAGACCGTGCCGTTTCCTCTGACCTGAAAAAGGAGAGTGTTGAAATGGTACTGGGCGGCGTTTTGCACGATGGCGCGCACGTCTTCGGCTGTGCGATAGTCCCAGCGCGTGACCCAGAGGGCACGGAGTTCGCCGCCGCGCACGGCGAGCGGTGCCAGCAAAGATACAAATGCAAACTTAAGGGTAATGCCTCGAAGAATGCGGTGGCCCATCCTCACTTCCTCCACACGAACTACCATTTGAGTAACCGAGCTTCCCTTGCGTGGAGCTGTTTTCTTGCAGGGCAATATAGCAAAAATGCGCACAATTGCAAGAGCTTTGTGCAAGGCCTGGCGGAGGTGGCAGGCCGCAGCGCCCTTGTCAGCTCCAGCGCATGCCACGGGGACACCGGGTACGCCCAGCGCTGCTATGGTTGGCAAAAGGATGAGCAAAACGAAGCCGCCCGTGGGGCACATCACGGTTCATAGTGGCGGAATCGGCTGGTTGCACAAGGCGGAGAAGAAGGTGAAGTGGGCAGGACATGGCCCAGTCGGAGGTAGAGTTCAGGCAAGAAACAAGACAGCCCGCCCTGGCAGGTTTCTCCTGCCTGGCCCTTGGTGACTTGCCCTTGGCGAGGGACTGGACGGCGTGCCTGGAAGCGTGCCGCCCAGCAAGCGTTGTGTCAGCGCATGAGCAGGAGTCTACGCGTCTCCACAACCGTTCCCGCTTTCATGCGCAGGAGATACACCCCCGAGGCTACTGCCAGACCCCCCTCGTTCTTTCCGTCCCAGTGAATGGTGTGATAGCCGGCCGCCCGTTCCTCCTCCAGTAGCTTGCGAATCTGCTGACCCTGCACGTTCCACACGGTCAGCACCACCTGGCACGCCTGCGCCAGCTGGAAGCGCACCTCCGTCTGGGCGTTGAACGGGTTGGGGTGGTTCTGGAGCAGGCGGGACTCCCTGGGGGGCGAGACCATGACTTCCAGCCAACCTGAGCAGGTCGACGAACCGTCGGCATCTTTCTGCACCAGGCGGTAGTAGTAGACGCCGCTGATGGCCGGCGTGTCCGTGAAGCGATAGACTTGTGCGGGCGCGGCGGACCGGTGGGCAGGCACGAACCCTACGCTGGCAAAGTGGGCCCGGTCCAGGCTGCGGTGCACCTCAAAGCCGAGCAGATTGGCCTCGGGCTCCGCAACCCAGCACAGGTGGACCATGCCCCTGTCCACTTCCGCTGAAAAGGAGAGGAGCTCGACCGGGAGGCTGATCTGACCGTTCACGAACTCTAAATCGCTCCCGCACAGGTCTGCTAACCCCGGAGTCGTCAGGAACGTGCGTTCGGGTCGCGGATCAAAGGCCAGCGGCGTGACGCTCGCGAATGCGCCAACGCCCAGAAAACGCAGAACCGCAATCTGGCGGTTTGTGCCAGTGATTCCCCAGGCGGGATCCGATGACCTGAGTTGTAGCAGGACGTTCTTGTTCGTGCCCGGACACGAAGGAGGAAATGGCAGTTTGCGGTTCACCAACAAGGAGAAGCCTGCTGCATCGGCACCGACCACAACCGTGTCGCACGTGACCACCGTTGAGTCGTATTCCAAGACAAACTGCGCCAGGGCCACGAGCGAGTCGGTGCTCAAGGTCACCGGCACGGTGACCAACTCTCCAGGGGTGCTTCCTACGGCGGGCGCAGCAAGGATAGCCTTGGGCTGCGAGGCAGCGCCCTCCCCTGCGCTCACGAGGGCAAGAGGAAGGCCCTGGCTTGGGGTCCAGTTGCCATTCACGTCTCCCAGGAGAGTCGCAACGAAATCAAGCAAGGCATCGGCGAGCAGGGTGAAGGTCGTCTCGGCAGGGGCAAAAGTCCAACTGCCCGTGTGACCGACGTTCGTGGGGAAAAAGGCCAGATAGCGAAGAAGTGCCAAGGCATCGGCACCGGTGACCGCTTTGTCCAGGGTCACATCGGCTGCGCGCAACTTGCAGGCGCCAAGTGCAGGCGGCAGGAAGGCCAAGTGCCTTAGCACAGCTATGGCGTCCGCGCCTGAGATGGCACCGGCTGTGTGGCCACTCTTCTGCAGGGCCAACGTATGAGTCCCGGTAAGCACCGACGGGAGATGATACCGGCCGTCTTGCCCGGTGACGCCGAGCGATTGATTGTCCAACACCACTTCTGCCTGCGGTACCGGCCCACCTGTGGGGCAATACCCGGCATATCCGGAGATCGAAAAGTGGACAGGCACCGCAAACGCACCTTGGATGAAACGAATCCGTTCCGACTGAATGTCTGTCAAGTTGCGCGTGGTCAAGAAGCAGTGGGACGGTCTGGTGTCGAAACGGAGGCTGCACCCCCACCCGGGAGGACCGGTCACCACAAAGTGAAGCAGAACCACCTTTTTCCCGGAGGCCGTGAACGATGCGCCTCCACCACCAGAGATTTGTACCAGGACGTTGTTCCTGCTCGGGCTCATTCCGTGCTCAGGGGGGAACGGTAGGTTTCGGTTGACCAGGCTGACGGAGAACCCAGGGGCGCCCGGCCCCACCTGCGCGTTCTGAAAGGCGATGACGGCCGAGTCGAATTCGACAACGAACTGGGCCAATGCAATGGCAGAGTCGGTGGAGACGGTGATTGGGAGGACGACGGTGGTACCTGGGGCTGCGCTGGTGTCCGGCAGTGCCAAGATGGCCCCCAGGCTTTTGGAGGTCGCCTCCGGTGTGTTTCCGTACGCCCCCATGTCGATGCGTCCGCCGTTAGGCTCCGGCTCCAAGGAGTAGTCGTCAGCGGGGTCCCCTGCATCGATGCACGGGCTGGTTGGCAGAAGATGATAATCATAGTCTGGGTAATGAGGAGCGACGAACATGGGGTCGGTGCCACAAGGGAGATTGGTACCTCCTTGCGAGGTGTCCCGGTACCAGGGGCCTACAGGAAACTGGCTGAAGCACGAGTACTCCACCTGGCACTCCCCTACGTTCCCTTCGATGGCTTTTCCACAGTACCAGATGATTGTGTTGCGGATGGTGACCAGGCCGCTGACAATCTTGACCGCCGGGACTATGTTATCCTCGCCGTAGTGCTCTGCAAAGGTGCAGTTGACAATTTCCACTGTGCCGTCGGCTATGACTCCCGCCTCCTCGGCGTGGTCGCCTCCGATGCGTTCGAAGAGTATGTTGGTGAGGCGCAGCGGCAGGTGGTTCCACAGGTCGATGCCGATCGCGCAGTCCGAGATTCTCCCCCGCCGCGCGGTTACTCCTGCGCCCTCGTCCGAAGTGGAGAGGCCACGCTCACAGTATTCGATCAGGAAATCTTCGAGGACCAAGTGCGCATGTTCCGCCAGGTCGATCCCGTTTGTACTTCTTCGAATAGTCATTCCTCGAACCTGAGCCGTCGCATCCCCGCGGATGAGTAACGCGGCCCCCTCGTAGGTTGGAGGCCGCACCACGGTAACGCCAGGCCCGGCACCGATGAGCGTGAGGTGTATGTCCTCCGGAAACCCTATTCTCTCCCTGTACGTGCCTGCGGCCACTCTGACTGTGTCCCCATCGCTGGCAGCATCGACCCCTTCCTGGATGGTGTTGAAGGGATGGGCCTGGGTACCATCCTCAACGCCGGAGGTGTTGGCGCTGTCCACGTAGACCGTCCGATAGGTCCGAAGGACGATGTCCACTTCTCGCCAGAGGACGTTGTTGGCCGGGTCGGAGATTCCTAACAGGAGAGAGGCTGGCTTGGAGCCATCCACAGGGGTGGCCTCCACGGAGAAAAGCCCAGAGTCGTCAGGGCCTGTGACCACAATGGGTTCGGCAACGTTTTCCTGGGTTCCTGGCCGGGCGCGGACGGCAATGCGGTATGGAGGGGCGCAATTGTCCTGCACCCGTCCGGAAATGCTCACGACGCCACCGGGCAAGGTGACGTCGGTGAGAGACACGACGTGCGGCGCCACAGTGTCCAAAGGAATGTCCTGGTATGGCGGGAAGGAATAGTTCGAGCTATCGCAGTCGACCCACATGGGTCCGGAAATATGCCCCTCGGCATCCACTACAGCCTGTTGGCAGAGCGCGTCACCTCGTGCCCAAAGGGTAGCGAGGAGCTCGCTGCTTGTGGCGCTCCGCAATGCAACGGTGTCGTCGAATACCGTCACGGTCGTCTCGTGCGTCAGTTCGTCAACGAAGAGACTGAATGCGGTGCCTCTAACTGCAATTACGGTTGTTGGCATTCTGATTTCGAACTTGCTTGGTGGATGCAACACATCGTGCAGGCGTTTGAAAAAGCCGCCACCTTTCTCAATTTTCGCATTGTACCCCAGTAGGCAACCAGGGGATGTGCCGCTCTGAAGGGAAAGCTCTGTACCTGGCAGGCTGCGGAATTGGTATCCGCTAAGTAGATCCATGAGAAAAGAACTCCCTTGGCTCGTGGCCAAGTTGTCGCCGGCAAAAGCCGGAGGCGTAGCGGAGAGGACGGCTCTCCCGTTAATCGAGACTTGCCCCGCACTTTGGCGGAGCATTGCCATGGGTGCCTGGCGGAGGGCCGCAGCCGACAGGGTGGTCTCCACCTGGAAGGATCCACCGTTGTCACAGTATCCGTCATCGTTTATGGCGAAGAGCAGCCGAGTGGCGCCCTCAGGAATGGGAAGCTCACAGAACGCCCCCGCCTGGAAAGGCCCTCCGATGGGGTGCAGCTTTTCGTCCACAAACAAAGCGATCAGGCTGCCAAAGCATCCTGAGGGCACGGGGAGCCCGGCGGCGGCGCTGCTTCCTGGGGCACAACTTCCAGGACCGTAGGTGCGTCCTCCTGGGGCCCGGAAAGTGCCACTGACTATTGTCCCATCCGGGTTGTGCAAGGCCTCACCCGCAGCGAGCACGACTCCGGTGGCTACCACCTGCACCGTGCACGAATCCAGGCCACTAAGATTCACACCGGCATCCACTGGGGCGCCGCCGGGCCCGCAGAAAAGGCCGCCGTAGCCGTAAGAGCGAAACGAGGCAGTACTTAGAACGGTGACCGTGCTTGTCAATCCACCTCCCGACTGACCAGTTGCCCGGAGTCCGGAACCATCACCCGGCGCCGTTCGCGCGGAGTTTGCACCACTCTTGGTGGCTGCTTGCATTCCTATGTGCGGCGCCGAGAGCAGCGCCGCTGCGACCACGACTGATATCACGATCTGTGCACGCGTGCGCATCGCTTGTCTCCTTGCATAGACATGCGGCTTCCTCCCGCGCGCATCGACGCGGGCTTACATGCTCTTCCGGTGGCTGAGCGCGTCCCGCAGGCGGTGCCCAAGGCCACCGCTTCGTTCCAATTGTAATGAACGGACAAGCGGCGCGATTTTCGCAAACAAAAAAAGCAGGGCAAGTCCCTGCTTTTTCCGCTCATGATGCGGGCTGCCGGCCAGGATCTCGCGGAGCTTTCTTCTCTCCGCGCTACAGAGGAGCAAACCCTCGTCGCAGTAACTGGCAGTGTTGGCGAGGCCGAGCCATCGGCGATCCGTGTGGGGCGTCAAAAAAGGCGAAAGAACCTATTTCTTCTGGCTAAGCGACTGCACAGCGGCCTCGAGTCTTTGGATCTCCTGCTGCTGTTCCTTTATCGCCTCAATCAATACTGCCACCAGCCGGCCGTAGTCAATAGACCTGGCATCTTTGCCGTTTTCCTCGTAGGTCACCACCTCTGGGATGACCTCACCCACTTCCTCGGCCACCAGCCCGATGTCGTGCTTGCCATCTGCCTTCCAATCGAAGGAAACGCCGCGCAAGCTCTGGACCTTAGACAAAGCCCCCTGGATTGGATTGACATTTGTCTTCCATCTCTTCGAGCTGTAAGTCGTCCATGTATCGGCGATCGGGTCGGTGGCGGAGGATTGCTGGACTGGCAAGATGTTGGCGGGGAATGTCGTCCCTATTCCCAGGTTGCCACCCTCTTTGACAGTGAGTCTCGTGTATCCCATACCACCAGGAGTCGCTTCAGTCAAAGCAAAGTAGTTTCCTCCATAAGCTCCAATAACCCAATAATTGCCTCCGTCGCTATCCTGAAATTCAATCCAGGGACCGGCAGAGCGCAACGTCAATAGGTTATTGGGTGTTGTCGTCCCGATACCGATTTTTCCACCGGTTTCGTACATTATTGAATTGCCAAGAGTGGTTCCTGCTGTGAATTTGGGGATGTAATTAGCCGTGCCACTACCACCAATTCCCCCGGCGACGGGTTGCCAGGTACCCATTCCGGAGGCGTCCGAGGTCAGCACGCGTCCTGCTGCCGCGCCGGTCGGCATTTTGAAGCCGGTCATCTTTACCGTCCCATCGACTAAGTCTCTCAGTGGGGTTGTTGATAAGTCCGATTCCCACGTTGTATCCAGGCCCAGCATAGTTGATGATTGTTGGATTTCCCCTTAGCCAGAGTGTCTTGTACATACTTGTACCACGGTCATAACCGGCGACACTTCCTATGTCGGTGGCGTCAGAGTAATTGAGCTCCAGGCCTTTGCCAGTTGTTGGATAGTAGGTTCCTGTACCAGGGAGCACACGGACACTTCCTACAGCATCCAACTTAGCTGAAGGTGTACTTGTACCGACGCCCACTTTGCCAGCATTATCCACATAGACCGCATCTGTCGGACTGCCATCCGCCGCATCAAGAGAGTGCCCGTCTGGCACGGGAAAGGCGAGGTCAGTGGTTTGAATAGTGCCATCCGCAATCTTACCTGTAGTCACTGCGTTGTCCGCGATCTTCGCCGTACTCACACCTCCATCAGCAAGCGAAAGCGTGGCGTCCCCTGAGGCACCGCCTCCAGCCAGTCCTGCCCCGGCATTGACCGCAGTTATGTCTCCGGTCGCAGGAGCCGCCTGCCACGTCCCCACGCCTGAGGCATCAGAGGTCAGCACGCGTCCTGCTGCCGCGCCGGTGGGCATCTTGAAGCCGGCCATCTGCACCGTGCCGGCGACGTCCAGCTTCTGCGCTGGGACGGTTGTGCCGATCCCGACGTAACCGGTGCTCTTCTCCAGGTGCATGAGGGTGTTTGCACCGCTCACGAACTTGATGTCATCGCCACTCTGTATCTGCAACCCGCCAGTGGCGGCGCTGCTCCCCACGAACACGCCGTCGGAAGCGTTCAGTTCGAGTATTCTCGGGTATGACGTGCCAGCCGCATTCCTCCAGCAGAGGTTCAGGTCGTTCTCGAGGTAGACGTTTCCGCCGGCGACGTGCAACTTGGCGGCCGGGCCGGTGAGTCCGATTCCGACGTTGCCGTTCACCGTCAACCCGTCTGGCCCTGCAATATTCACGGCTCCAGCATCGGCGGTAATGGTTCGCCCTGCCCCTGGTCCGCCCTGGTTGTAGGCCTGTTCCAATGTGTTGCCAGCGGCGGCGGCCGCCGAGATGGTGATAGTGTTGGCCGCATCATCGGAGGCAATGGCGATGTTCGCTCCCGGAACGAGGTTGATGTTGCCGCCCGGATTGCTCACGCCGCCAACGCTGACCAATCCACCCGTCTGCGCCGCCGCCGCTGGCGCGATGTTTCACTGCAAGACTTGATGGCCGAGCACGAAGAGTCCGACTTCACGCCGGATGCGCTGACCGACAAGTCTCCGGACCCCGGACAGATCGCAGTCCGGACGATGATGATGGAGAAAATCCAGCGCATGATTGCCGAGGAACTGACCGACAAACAACGGCAGGCGATGATGGCGGTGATGCAGGGCGGCATGCCCCTGCAAGAGGTCGCGGAGCGCATGGGCACGAATCGCAATGCCATGTACAAGCTGTTACACGACGCGCGCCAACGGTTGCAGGGTCGGATGATGCGTGAGGGACTGTCGCCAGACGAACTGCTGGCGATGTTTGCTGAGAGCTGAGCGAAGTACATATGATGCGACGACTTTGGGCCAGAATTACGGGGGGCAAGCAAAAGGCCCACATGACCCCACTGCAACCGGACCAGCTTGCCCAGATGGTGAGCATGGTCGCCGCCACGCGTCCGGATGAGATCGGGTGCGATGCATGCTACGAGCAGCTCGACCGCTTCGCCGACCTGCACCTGGCAGGCAAGAACGCCTCCGATGCCATGCCGCTGGTCCAGGACCACCTGGACCGCTGTGCCGAATGTCGAGAGGAGTTTGAGGCGCTTCTGGCTGCCCTGAAAGCCGAAGTGGAGAGCGCGTAGTCGCGGGGTAAGATCCGCCGCACACCTGACGTCAGAAGGGGTGAGGCCAGCGGGTATCCTCTGGCTATACAATCGAAGCAGCAGACGCGAGGAGAAATACAATGACTTGGCAACTCGATCTTTCCCACAGTTCCGTTCAGTTTGTGGCGCGCCACATGATGTTATCGAAAGCGCGAGGCGAATTTCAGAAGTTCACAGTTGAGTTCAATCTGGACCAGGACCAGCCGGAGAACACCACCGTTGAAGCACGAATAGACGCCAGCAGCATCGACACGCGTGACGCCCAGCGCGACGCCCATCTGAAGTCCCCCGACTTCCTTAACGCGGCCGAGTTCCCTGAACTGGTCTTCAAGAGCACCCGTGTCGAACGCACCGGTGAAGCGACGGCCAAGCTTCATGGTGAACTGACCATCCGCGGCGTGACCAAGCCGGTGGTGCTTGACGTGGAATACCTGGGCACATCCAAGTCCCCGTGGGGCGCCACGGCGCTGGGTTTTGAAGCTAACGCCAAGATTAATCGCGAAGATTGGGGCCTGACCTGGAATGTGGCCTTGGAGACCGGCGGCTGGCTGGTGAGCAAAGAGATCAACGTCCACATCGAGGCCGAATTCGTCCAGCAAGCGTAAGGGCGGCGCGGCAACGAGGAGTGAAGCTGCGGGCGCGCTGGCTGCTCAACCGAGCGCCGTGCGTGCCCGTTTTTCGTCAAATGCAAGGTGCTCGTCATAGAGAGAGGGAGTCACAGCATGAAAGCCACCTGGAACGGGGTCATCCTGGCCGAGAGCGATCAGACCATTGTGATCGAAGGCAATCACTACTTCCCACCGGATGCTATCCGGCGCGAACACTTCGCCGATAACGCCACACACACTACCTGCCCCTGGAAGGGCATAGCCAGTTATTACGATGTGGTCGTTGACGGCAAAATCAATGCCGGTGCAGCCTGGTACTATCTCCAACCGAAGGACGCCGCCCGGCAGATCGAGAACTACGTCGCGTTCTGGCGCGGTGTGAAGGTGGAGCAATGATTCAACCCGGCATCACCATCTACGGCGCGTACTGGTGTCCCGACTGCCGCCGCAGCAAGCAGTTCCTGGGCGAGCATCAAATCCCCTACCGCTGGGTGGATATCGAGCAGGACAAAGCGGGCGAGGCCTACGTGCTGGCGAAACACGCCGGCAAACGCATCATCCCGACCATCGAGTTCGCCGATGGCACGCTCCTGGTAGAACCCTCCAATGCCGCGTTGGCTGCCAAACTGGGCTTGAAGCTGACCGCCGAGCGCAGCCACTACGATCTGATCGTGGTCGGCGGTGGGCCGGCCGGGCTGACCGCGGCGCTTTACGCGGCCCGCGAGGGCATCGCCGCGTTGGTGATCGAACGCGCTGCGCTGGGCGGCCAGGCCGCCGCCACCGAGCGCCTGGACAACATGCCCGGTGTCGTCGAGGGCATCGAAGGCGCGAAGTTCGCCGATCAGTTGCGCCAGCAGGCCGCTCGCTTCGGCGTCGAGATGCTGCAGGCGCAGGACGTGGTTGATGTGCACAGCCACGACAACTATCACTGTGTGGCCACAGCCGACGGCAGCGAGTACAGCGCTCGCGCGCTCTTGTTGGCCACCGGCAGCCGCTATCGCCGCCTGGGCGCACCGGGCGAAAACGACTTCATCGGCGCCGGCATCCACTTCTGCGCCACGTGCGACGGCCCGTTCTACAAGGGTCTGCCGGTCGCGGTTCTCGGCGGCGGCAACAGCGCCGCCGAAGAGAGCCTCTTCCTGGCCAGCCTGAGCGAGAAAGTGACGCTGCTTGTCCGCGGCGACCGCTTGAAGGCCAGCCAAGTCATCCAGGAAAAAGTGTTGCGTCATCCCAAGATCGAGGTGCGCTTCAACACCGAGGTCGTGCGCTTCGACGGTGCGGGCGGCAAGCTCAAGGCGGTCACGATCCGAGACAGCCAGGCCGCCAGCACCGAGGTCATCCACCCCGCAGGCGTCTTCGTCTTCATCGGCTTGACCCCCAACACCGGGTTCCTGAACCCCGAGCAGCTCCGGCGCGACCGCTCGGGCTTCCTCGTTACCGGGCACGACCTGGTGCACGACGGCGCTCGTCCGCGCGGCTTCGAGAAACGCGAGCCTGGCTTGCTGGAGACCAGTCTCCCGGGCATCTTCGCCGCGGGTGACGTGCGCGCGGGCAGCACCAAGCAGGTCGCTGCCGCCACAGGCGAGGGCGCGACGGCCGCGCTGTTAATCCGCGAGTACCTCAAGGCCGCATAGGCGTCGGGCAGCATGCGTTCCATGCGGAAGTCGGCGCCATCTGCATCCATGATCTGCTCGTAGCGTATCCCCATGAATGCCGCGGCGCGGCGCCAGATGAGCGTGGACCGGCTGCCGGTGCGACTGCTGCTTGGCGTGTCGCGTTGGGCTGACTTGGTGCGGGCATTCGATTGGCGCTCACAAGGCAGGCAGCTATTTGTGAGAGCGGCATGCACCTCACCTGGGGTATGTGCTCTGTGGCAGCTAGGCGAACTCACTGCAGGTGTTGAGCCGAGCGGAGTTGCCGTCCGGCGTTTCACGAATGGGATTCGGGCCAACCTTCATGTATCCAGGGGCGCGCCTTTGGTGCGGCCCATCCAGGCCAGGTCCTCCAACTCACCGAAATGCTCGCGGAAAATGCGATAGTACAGCAACTCCTCTTTTGTATTCAGCGTCCACCCGTTGGCCAGGGCGCGCTGGGCACGAAAGTCAGCGTCACTGACCCGTCCCTCGGCGTACTCGGCCAGCAGCTCACCTACGCCGGCGCCCTCCCAGAACTTGGTGCGGTTTAGCACCCGTTCGGGTAGAGCACCGTCCAACGCTCGGCGGAGGATCCATTTTTCCACACCATCCCGCAGCTTGAACTCGGCCGGAATCTGCAACGCGTACGCCACCACGTCGGGGTTGAGGAAGGCGACATGCGCGACCGTACCGTGCGCCGACGCGGAGCGGTCCACCCGCTGCAGCGCCGTGTTGTGCAGGCGCCCGATGATGTCGATCAGCTCGGCGGGGAGCTTGGCGGGATCGAGTGCCTTGAGATACGCATAACCTGCAAACAGCTCATCACCCCCCTCGCCGGAGAAGACGGCGGGCACGTAGTCGGAGGCGGCTTTCGCTACGAGGTAGTTCGTGATGCTCGAACGCACCAGCAGCGCGTCAAAAGACTCCAGATGGTAGATGACCGCAGGCAAGGCGGCCAGCATCTGGTCCAACGTGATCACGACCTCATGGTGATCCGCGTCGATGAATGCAGCCACCTCGGCCGCGTACGCTAGATCGGGTGCGCCAGCCAATCCAGCGGCGAAGGTGTGCAGTCGATCCACATGCGGGCGGGCCAGGGCGGCCATGGCGCTGGAATCCAGACCTCCCGAAAGCCAGGCGCCGACCTCACCGTTGCCGATGTGGCGTTCCACGGCCGCGGCCAGGTGGCCGCGTAGATCCTGGGCCATGCGCGAGGGCGATATCAGGAGAGGTGGCTGCTGCGTCAACCGAAAGTACGTCTGAGTCTGCACGCCATCGTAAAAGCTGCCCGGCAGGAACTCCTGGATATGGCCGGTGAGCGGCAGAAGCGCCTTAACTTCTGAGGCGAAGCACAACGCACCATCGGCCTTCCGACCGTAGTAAAGTGGCGCGACGCCTAGTGCATCGCGTGTCAACGTCAACCGGTCGCCGGCGCTGCGCGCCTCAGCCAGCCGGCTGTAGCCCTCACCATCCCGCAGGATGTTCCGCTTGCGCAGGTCTTCGCCTACCTCGGTCTCGCCTTCAGAAAACACCAGGCCCAGGGTCGCCGTTCCCGTTTCAATGATCTCTCGGCCAGCCGGCCCGCGATGACCGATCCGGCTCAACATTTCCTCTACTTCTGCTCGCGCGCCCGTGCGCTCGATGCCCGCAATACCAGACATAATTTACTCCTCCCAACAGCGCAGGCCGTCCTCGACGAACTGCGTCAATTCAGTCACGCTGAGCCGGTTGATCCCCAGCTTTTCCAGCGTGCGGCCGCGGCGCCAGTAGTCGGTGCGGTGGATGATGCACGCCAGGCGGATGATCGCATCCATCCCACGCACCGAGACGCCATAGTGTTGGCCCAGCGCCGCGATCGGCACCAGGCTCATCGGAATGTCCTCGAAGATGTAACGATGGTTCAGCGTACTGGGCGCCTTAATGCCGTAGTAGCCCGGTTGGTTGTGGATCGCCTCGTTGAGGTCTTCACCTTCGGCGTCGTAGGCCATCTTGAGCCACTCTTGGGCGGTCTGTGCGCGGATGCCCAGCGACGCCGCTACAGTCACCCGTTCCCGGTCCAACGCCTCCAGCACCCGCGCCACCGACGGTGTCACCCCCTCGATATAGAACTCATAGTCGCCGTGTGTGGACTCGATGCGCCCGGCGTTGAGCAACGTCAGGGCCGGGTGGAAGATGGCCCCCATATTGTCGAGCCCGGTGCGCAGCACATTGATCCCGTCAATGAACTGCGGGTAAACCGGCGCCAGGGCTGCCAGGACTTGCGCCGTGCGCGTGGCCGGCAGCGCAGCCAACGGCACCGCATCCTTGATGCGGAAGACGCGCGCCTGGGCCGGGCCGTCGGAGCGGCTGGCGTAGATGAATGTGCCGGCTTCCGCGACAGTGACCTCCGCCTTGCAGCCCTGGTCGCAGAGCACCTTATTGAACTCGATGGCGCCCAGGGTGCGACCGGGGTGCAGCACCACGATCTGCCCATCACGCAAGTCATTCTGGATGCTATCTGTGGGCAACGGCTCGGGGTAAGAGAGCTGCGCGTAACGCGCGTTCTCCTGCATGATCTCAGTGCGCAGCTTTCCGAGCGCGGTGATGGCAGACGAGAGGTCCCGCGCCAGCTGTCTCTTGTCTGCCTCCGTGACGGTGGAGCGGGCCAGCCGCGCCTCTACCGAGGCCACCTGCTCCATCAGCTCCTGCTCGCGCGCCAGGAGCACGGGTGAAGATCCCTCGCGCACGCGCACGTGCCCTTCGGCAAGGAGCAGGAGAAAGGCGCGGGCCTTTGCCCTCGCGGCGTAGCGAAAGGCCTCTCGCTGGTACCCATGTCCAGGCTGGCGTTGGTGCAACTCGAAAAGGGTGGAAACCACCTCCTCGTAGACCCACACCCTGCTGGTTACAAAGCTTGCCTTGAACTCCTCCTCCAGCAGGTGGCGGGTCACCTGCTCGGTTTCCTGCACCAGGCGCGCCAAGCGCGCAAGCCGCGCGTGACCGGATGCCGGGACAGACTGGCCGGTCTTGATAGCTGCCTCGGCACAGGCGTGCTCGAGCAAGGAATTGACCGATTCTGCTGCTCCACCCGGGGGCGCAAGGATGATGTAGTCGGCGAACGAGTCGGAGGGCGTGAACCATGGGGTGCCGCGGATGGCCAGCCACTGCTCGCTCCTGCTCATCTGCAGCCCCATGTTGAAAACGAGGGCGGTCGTGTACGCATGGCCGTCCGCGCTCCATTGCACGGTGAGTGTCTGGCCTTCTCGTACGATGCGGTAGTAGTAGGTGAAGAGCGCGCTGCCCCATTGGTCATCCGGGTGGAGCATGGAGGCCTGGGCGGCACGGTCGCCACTTCTCACTGTCGCGATGTGCCGGTCGAAACGCGGTTCAATGTCCCTGCACCGGGCTAAGCGCAAAAGGCCGGCCGGCTCCTCTGGGTTGCCAAAGCAGATGTCAGTGTAGAACTCGCGCATGTTGGCCAGCGGCAGGAAGTAGGTGACCTTGAGAAGGCACACCCAGCGGCTGCCCGTGATTCTTCGCCTGAGCTCAAGTGAGGGATAGTGCCAATAGCCACTGAAGGAAGGCTGGGGACGGTCCAACACCATGGCGCCGAGCAAGAACCTGAGATGTCCGGGATGTGCGGAAAGGGAAAAGCGCGAGGGGACGTGGTACGACCACGGCGTGCCCGACCAGGTGGATATTGGCCACGCGGTACTTAGCGTTGGGGCGGAAAAGTCCTCCGAGAACCATTCTTGCGCAGTGGCCACTGTCCACGCAGACACGGCCTGCAAAACCACCAACAGGAGGATGAGGACGAGGCTTCGCACGGTAGTTGTCGCCTTCTACGGCCAGGCCACCTGGAAGTAACCCAGTTCGTAAGAAACGGTGTTCCCGTCCGGCATGAGCGCTTTCACCGTCCAGAAATAGGTCTCCCCCTGCTTCAGGGGAGTGGCGCCGCGAGCGAGCGTGGTTTGCACTGCGGAGGTCTGCCCTGTCCATGCCGTGTCGCCGATGGCGTTCAGCACCACTACGCGATAGCGAAGGGCCCTGGGTACCGTCTGCCAACGAAGCTGGATGCTTTCTGACTCAACCAAACTGCCCCGCGCTGGCGACAGGAGAGTCGGACGACCCTGCTGCAATGCGGCAACCCTGGTTGCCTCCCCTGGCCGGAGGCGGCTTCGCAGCTCAGGATTGCCCACGAGCACGGCGGCAAGCACGAGGATTGCTGCTCCTCCAGCGACAGCCCATCGCCAGCCCAGAGAAGTCCTCCCCAATGCCTCCCATGCTCGCGTGAGGAACTTTGCTAATGCATCCCCTGGTCTCGGACGTACCAATGACCTCGCCTTGCGCAGAGCCCAGGCCGGCACCTCCACTGGCTCCTGTTCGCTTGCCGTGCCGAGCATCCGGTAGGTGTCCACCACGGCCTGGAGGCAACGGGTGCACCTCAGCAGGTGCAGTTCAACCTGCTCCCGCTCTGAACCGCTTTCGAGATAGGCGGCGATTTCTTCTTCGGAGAGGCAGGCTGTCTCGGGGGCACCACGGCTGAGCTGCTGACGTCGAACTTCTGTGGCGGCAGCTGCTACCAGGGTGTACGTCTCCCTGCAACGCGAGCACTGCGCCAAATGCTGCCTCGCCGCAGGTGAAAGTGGTTCGCTGCCGCCAAGCTCCGGAGTGGCCAGGAGCCGGCCAATGGTCAAGTGTTGCATGCTGAACTCCCTGGCTTAGCACGAGGGAATTTTTCCGGCTTGCGAAATAATTAAACGGACAAGCTCTGCAAATTAGGGCCTCTCACCCTCTAACAAGACCGAGAAATCCTCCGCTTGCCAGCCGCTTTCGTGGAGCCGTTTGCGCAGGTGCCCTATGGCCTGGCGGATGCCCTGGTAAGCCGCGCGGCTGTCGCGCAGATGAAGGAGGTCTGCGATCTCCGAGGCCGAAAGGGTTTCCTCGAACCGCAGCCGCAGCAGCAACTGCTCGTGCGCAGGCAGGCTTTCGATGGCTTCCTGCAGGGTGCGGCGAAGCTGCACCATCTGTGTTTCCATGTCCGGCGGTGCCTCGGGAGCCGAGAGCTCGATTTCAGGACGATCCTCTGACGCACGCTCGCCTTCCACGGGATAGGCTGGTGCGTTGCGCAGCATGGCTCTCGCCACTGCCCACATCTTGGCCCCGGCCAAGGCATCGTGAATCTGATCGAGGGCTCTGCTCACCTCCTCAAAGCGCAGGCGCGGGTCGTGCCTGGTTCTGATGAGCTCGAACGCTTCTCCCGGCGTGTACCCCTGCTGATAGCAGTACTTGAAAACCATCTGCGTCAGCTCTGGCAGGGCGGCAATGCACCTGCTCGGCCGCTTGCGCCCCTCCTTGTGGCGAAACCAATCTATGACCAGGTTGCGGATGACCGGGACGAGCCAGGTGGTCAACTTGCATGGTGCATACGGGTCACAAACGAAGCGCTTGAGCCTCCGCAGGCGGTTAGCAGCTAACCTCTGGCAGACGAAGAGGTAGAGCTCCATCCTATCGTCATAGTCGGTGACGAAATGGCCGATGAGCCGGAGGATGAACGCGGAGTAGTCACTCACAAAGAGCTGCCACGCCCGATGTTCATCCACAGGAAGAAGGCGGAGGAACTCTTCCTCGTGTATGGCGAGGATACCCTGCTCGTGTAGGCGCTCGCTGCCAGCAGGAAGAAGGGAGAAGTCCATTGCGGCGAGTCAGAAGTGGTGCGCGATGCGTGGCTCCTTCGGCATTCCAGCACGTACGCGCTCAGGGGAGAGATGCTTTGGCTCGCTTCTTGGAGGCGGTCTCCATTCTGGCATTTGTGCTGCTGCCTAAATATGCGAATTTGTGGTGGCCTTTTCAAGAGGAATGTGCACCAGGTGCGCAAAAAGAGCGGCAGGCGCCACGAGGACGCCTGCCGGGATTTGCCGCATTGGTCTGCGCCTACTTCAGCAGCGTGGCCTTGCGCAGCGCGACGAACGGGCCTGCTTCTATCCTGTAGAAGTACACGCCGCTGGGCAGGGCGCTACCATCCAGGATGACTGTGTGGCGGCCTGGCTCAAGATTCCCCTGCACCAGAGTGGCCACCTCCCTTCCCAAGCCGTCAAACAGACGCAAGGTGACGAAGCACCTGGTCTTGAGGCTAAAGGGAATGGTCGTGCTCGGGTTGAACGGGTTGGGGAAGTTCGGTCCCAACCCAAACTCCGCAGGCACTTGGCCTTCGGCAGCAGGTACGCCAGTTGCCGGGGTTAGCTCCGCCAGGATGAACAAGAAGCCGTTGCGGATGGTGTAGGCCGTGCCACCGCCTTGGGCAATGCCTGGTTGCCCAAGGACTACTTTGGCGCAGTAGGTGGTGCCGCTGCTTACACCTCCGCCGTTGGACAGCGTGCCCCATGGGATGCGGTGTTGCGCTACGGCCTCAACTGCCAGCGCCGCCGGCAGCAGCATGGTGACGATGAGCGATCTCATGACTGCCTCCTTCATGCCATGCCTGGCATGCAATTCCGCCTCGCCCGTGTGGCTACCACACGCTCAATGCGGCGCGCTTCCACCCGGCGCTGGTCTTAACGTAGATGTAGTCATTGTCCCAGGCGATGTCGCCCACATTGCCATTCGGGTCTTCGGTGCCAGTGGGTGTGTAAGAGGTGCGCAGGCGGAGCTGGTTGTAGCCGGTGGCGGCGTTCACATCTACGCGCGCGGTGGGCGCCTCAGTGCCAAAGCCAAAAAGTCCTGTCTTGGTCACCACGAGGTGCGCGGTGTTATGCCAGTGGCTGGGGTCGGTGCCGTAGCGCAGGCGCATGTTGCCGTCGCCCAGGGCGTTGGATTGCCTGTCCAGCGACCAGGTGTCGATGAACGTGCCTTCGTGCACCTCGCCTAAGGTCAAGCCGGAGCCGCCGGTGCTCTGGCGGTTGCTGATGATGTAGAGGGCAGTGGTCTCGCCCTCCAGCACTAGGCCGCGGCGCGGCACGTGCGAGCCGGTGACGCCGATGCTTTCGCTACGCACATGGAGCTTGCCCTTGGGGGTCTCGGTGCCGATGCCCACGCGGTTGCGCACGTCGTCATAGTAGATATCCGCGCCGCCGGCGACCCCTCCGTTATTGTACACCACCTGGCCATCGTTGCCACCGATTGGCCCGGGAGGCCCCTGTGGACCTGCCGGGCCTTGCGGTCCAGGAGGCCCCTGCGGTCCAGCAGGTCCTTGGGGGCCAGCGGGACCTTGCGGCCCCTGCGGGCCGGGATCGCCCTTGTCCCCCTTGTCCCCTTTGTCCCCCTTCGGCCCCTGAGGTCCCGCAGGTCCCTGTGGTCCCGGGGGGCCCTGCGGCCCTACATCGCCAGGGTCGCCCTTTGGCCCCTGCGGTCCTGGAGGCCCTTGGATGCCTTGCGGACCAGGTTCGCCTCGCTCGCCCTTCTCACCCTGCGGCCCGGGAGGGCCTTGCGGACCCTCCGGCCCCTGCGGCCCTGGAGGCCCCTGCAATGTCACCTCGCGCACCGTCTTGGTCAGCAGGTGACCATCGGCTCCGTGGATGAGCAGCTTGGTCCCGGGCTCCACGGTACCGGCGTCGTGGGCTACGCGCACAATCATGTCGCCGGCGACTTCCAAAGAGGCACCAGGAGAGGTGACGCCGACACCCACTGACCCCGCTGCCGGAAACACGTTTCCGGTGCCGTACACGCCGCGCGCCGCGAACGCGTAGGGGGAAGAGGTCAACTGTATCCTGGGCATCAGCTCGGGCTCCGTACCGACGGCGATCCCCAGCCAGTACTGGCGGTCAAAAGGCAGCGACAGAGGAATGAGGGCTCCCAGGGTGACGCTCATCACGCCGCCGCTGACCACTACTGGCTGCGTCTCAGTCCACAGCGCCGTCCCCCCTGTGGCCACGTCGTAGAGCCTGAAGGTGAGCGCGTACGTGCCATCAGGAACCGGGTGGCCGCTGGCGTCGGTGAGTAACCCCTGGTAGCTCATGGTCTGGGGTATCTGCCCGCGGCCGACGGTCGCTGCGAGCATGACGAGCACGGCGACGAAAATCGTGACCTTTCTCATGGCATGTGCCCTCCTCCAGTTAAGGTGCAATGGGCGAGCGGCGAGAAACTGCGCGGCGGACCTACCGAGGAATGGGGGGCTTTACGCTGCGCCTGTGCAGCGCCAGTCTCACTGCAGTTGGCAGAGGTTCGCCGCAAAGGCACTTTCATCCGGGGGGCCGGCTCGCTTGGCCTGCCTTTCCTCCTTGCTTGTTCCCACGGCTGCCCCGCGAAGCATCGCCCATCCTGGACACTCACGCTGTAAATATACCCACTCTTCGCGCCATTGTCAATAGCGAATTTCTCAAATTCTTGGCTGTTTGTTCTGTCATTTGTTGCAAAAGTACACAGCCGGACGGCAACCGGCGAAGTTCAGGAACTGATCTGCCCGCAGCCCAATCCTCCGGTGGTGGCGTCCGACCCGCACCCACAGATCACCCCTAAGGCCTGGCCTCTGACCTGCCCTCAGACAGCGCCGACAGAAGCTTGCCAACGGCCAAGGTGGTCACGACACCAATGAAGGTGAACCAAGTCCAAGCCACCAGCTTGAGGGAAATGACCGTAATCATCACCAGGATGCCGGCCACAAAGGCGGCCAGGGCGTCCTCTTGACTCGCCTTCCGTGAGAAGATGCCCAGGAGGAAGGTGCCCAAGAGTCCTCCGTAGGTGAAGGAGGCAATGCTCAGCGCCGTTTCCACCACCGCGCGCGTGGAGCTCATGAAGAGCAACGCCGACAAGACCAGCGCTGCTGCAGCGCCAGCCGTGGCCAGGCGAGCCAAGCGCAGCCCTGAGCCGGCACGCTCGTCTGCGCGGCCCATTCGCCCCAGGTCGAAGACCACCGACGACGCCATGGAGCTCATGGAACCGGCCAAGGTGGAAAGGGCCGCAGCCAACAGGCCGGCAATGACCGGCCCCGCCACACCGCTGGGCAGAGCGTGCACGATGAAGTAGGGAAAGACCTCATCTGACCGCAGCAGACCAAGGCTCGCAAGCGGCGCCCCTGCAAAATGTGCGTAGAGCAGCGCGCCCGCTATCAGGAAAATCGCAAATTGCCCGATGATGATTATCCCGGTGCCGATCAGCGCCTTGCGGGCATTGGCAATGTTCCTGGTGGTCAAGATGCGCTGCACGATGAGCTGGTCGGTGCCATGGGAGGCCATGGAGAGCAGAGCCCCTCCCAGCAGACCCGCAGGCAATGAATAGGGCTTTTGGAGGAAGGCCTTGCCAAAGCCAAGATCGAACACCTGCAGCTTCCCCTCTGCGAGCAGCCGACTGAAGGTGGCAGTCACTCCCCCTTCGCTGTGTGTCAAAATGATGGCCGCAGTTGCCAAGGCCCCGCCGAGGTAGATGAACATCTGCACGGCATCGATCCAGATCACGCTGCGCACGCCGCCGGCAAAGGTGTAGGCAAATGCCACCACCGCCAGGATGCCGATCGCCACCGGGTAGTCCACATTCAGGATGAACTTGAGGGGGATGGCAGTGGCAAAGAGGCGGACCCCATCGGCAGCCAGGCGGGTGAAGAGGAAGACCAGCGAGGCAAAGCGCCGCGTCTTTTGGCCGAAACGCCGCTCCAAGAAGGCATAGGCGGTGCTCACCTCTCCACGGGCGTAGGCTGGAAGAAGAAGCACACTGACCACGATGCGCCCAAGCAGGTAGCCGAAGGTCACCTGTAAGAACGACAGGTTGGTCAAGTATGCCAAACCCGGAATGCTGATGAAGGTGAGCGTACTGGTCTCGGCTGCCACCACCGAGAAACAGACCGCCGGCCAGGGGAGGGTGCGGCTGCCGAGAAAATAGTCTCGCGCGTCTCTTTGCCTGCGCCCCATCCAGATGCCAAAGCAAGCAATGGACACCAAATAGAGCAGAAGCAGCACGTAGTCAATGGCAGAAAAGCCCATGCGCCGTCCTTTTCCGTTTTTGCAAGAGCCGGTTCCTGGTGCTCTGCAAAGTTAGCAAAATAGTCGTCAATTGCAAGGGGAAAAACGCCGAGGTGAAACCCGCCTGTCCGGTGGACAAGCGCCGCAGACCGGGGAGAGGGCCGTGCGCCGCGCAAGGAAAGCCCTCGGGGGCGCAAGCAATTGTGGCGTCTTGCGGGAGCTGAGCGAAAGCGGATCCCCCCAAGAGCCCAGAAGGAAAAAGGGGAGAGTACCGGGTCGGCACCCTCCCAACAGGGCCACTACTCGTTCTTTAGGCGAAAAACGACCGGCACCGAGGTACTCGCCTCCACTGGCTTGCCGTCCTTGAGGGCGGGCGACCAGCTGGTTGCCCTCACCGCGGGGACGGCCGCTTCGTCGCAGCTTGGCTCTAACGACTGCTGTACGGTTGCCGAGACAACGCGTCCCTCCTTGTCGACCAAGACCCGGACTAGGACTTTGCCTTCCACACCTGCACGGCGAGCCTCATCAGGGTGGACCAAGTTGCGCTGCAGCTCCTCGAATCCTCCCCGGGGCGTCGGTCGGTGGAGTGTCGTAGGCGACCCTTGCATCGAGCTTGAAGATGACTGGTATCCCAATCTGCACTGACACCGGTTTTCCGTTGTATTTTGCGGGGGTGAAAGGTGTGCTACGGACCGCCTCAATGGCCGCCGCTTCCAAGCCGTACCCCGCCATGAATCCACCGTCTTGTACCCATGCGCGCTCGACGCGTGCATTGCTGTCGATCACTGCAATCACCAGGACCCTTCCTTCGATTCCGGCTTGTTTGGCCTGCTCGGGATAAACCAGGTTTTGCTGAATTGCCGCCAATCCGCCGATTGGTTCTGGCGGCTCATTGTAAGGCGAGAAGCAGCCTGCAGCGCCGGGCTGCACGGGAAGTTCTGCGGGATGCCCCCCTTTACCTTAAACATGACGGGGACGCCAATCTGCACTGCCACAGGTCGTCCCTCTTTCCTGGCAGGCTTCCAGGCTACGTTGCTCACAGCCTCCAGGGCCGCCTTCTCGAGCAGCAGGTGGGCGGGTGTCGTGTCCGGCTGCGCGTAGGCCTGTCGCACCGTCCCGTTGCTGTCGATGACGGCAATCACGTAGACCTTGCCCTCAATCCCAGCCTTTCTCACCTCCTCCGGGTAGCGCAGGTTGGCTTGAATCGCTTGAAAGCCGCCAATAGGCTCAGGAGGTTCGTCCCAGGCGACGAACACGACGGGAGGTGTGCCCAATTGCTTGGCAGGCTCTCCGCTCTTGGGCAGATTGAGGGCAAGCATGTGGACCGTGTTGCCCTGCACCGCAAAGGCCTCGATGCGGTGGACATGATAACCTGCGGCCTGGGCTTCAACTATGTAGGTCCCTGGTGGCACGTCTGGGATGGCAAATTCCCCGTTCTCGTCCGTGCGCGCGCTGAGGCGCGTCCCAACCAGGGCAATGCGTGCCCCTGCTATCCGTGTGCCGGTGGCCGCCTCTGTCACAAAGCCCTTGATCGTCCCCGTGTCGGCTTGAGGGGCTTTCTTCCCACAGTAGAACGACAGCGAGAACACCAACAGGGCAAGGGCCACCACCACTGCCAGCGCGCGTCTTTGTGCGGCCTTTCTCATGGCTTTGTCCTCCATTTGGTACTGCACCCGGCGCAGCAGCCTGTTCCTCTGCCTGAGCAGGGCCGTGACGCCGGCGCTACCGTGCTCGGCACCAAGCACAGCCCCTGCAAGCTGCTGTAGCTGACGGGTGTACTCCACGGCTGACACTTGCGCTGCCTGGCGGGCCCTGTCGTCGCACGCCATCTCGCGGTAGTCCTCCGCCAGGCGGTAGAGCACCCAAACGAACGGGTGGAAGAAATAGATTGCGCGGGTGATCACTTGTGCCAGTTGCGCCCAGCTGTCGCCCCGCGCGGCGTGCGCTAACTCGTGGTACATCGTCACATCCTTGGTCCGGGCGGGCCAGCCCTGCCACTCAGGCGGCACGAAAACCGTGCGGCAGCGCAGGCCCACGCTCAGTGGCAAGCTCACTAATGGGCTGGCAAAAACCCGCAGCGGGCGCCATTCTGGCTTGTGCTCCCAGGGTGACAGCGTTGTCCTAAGGCGTAGTCGGTGCAAAAGACGCGCGGTGTGCAGCACGGGAAGCAACAGGGAGACCAAGGCGCCGCATGCCCAGAGAATAAAGAGTGCTCCCGCCAGGCTCAGTTGCGGTGCAGAAGGGGTGGCCTGGGGAGGCAGCGCCGCTGGCTCCACTACAACCGCGTCCACGCTGACATCGCCCGGAGGAGGCGCAGTGGAAAAGAGATCAGGCCCAGGCACAAAGAGAGGGAGCAGAAGCTTGACAAACCCGATCATCGCCACGACGTAGCGGATCCTTGCCTCGGTGCGGCGGAGCAAGTACAGCGCCCCAAGCACCACCACAAGGAACAGCGTATGCTGGGCGACGGCAAGGCCAAAGGAGCGCGCCCATGTAGGGACCAGGCAAAACCTTCCCACCTTGGTGAGGTGATCCGTGAGGTGATCAGGGAGAGCTTCGCGTCATTCTGTCCCCGGGCGGTGGCATGGTTGTCATTGCGCC